>JBBPZK010000229.1:0-9630 GCA_038199155.1 Rubrobacterales bacterium
ATCATGCTTCACCTCTCCGTTTGAAATCTCTCACTGCCCGTAATTGTAACCGGCCCATCGTGCTTTGCCACACCAGACTTCGTCCCGGAGAGTGAAGGTCGTCTTATCAGCACTCGCCACCGCCGGTCTCGGGACCTCGTTGACTTCGCCCTGAGTACCATCTTCAGCACGAGCGTCAGACCTTGGGGTCTATGAGCCTATCGAGCCACTCCGAGAGCACGGTACTCTCGCCAGGCGTGAGCTCCGCTGCCGACTCCGGCAGGAGGGCCTTGAGCGCGACGGCGCGACGGGCAAGCCGGTCACGGCCCTCTATCCCCTTCACCGACTCGTCGTCGGCCTCGTCCGTAGTCACGGCAGCGAGGACCGCCTCGCGAGTCAGCTCCGAGAGCGCTGAATCGCGGTCCTCGGGCTTCGTGCCTATCAGGGTGAGAGTGACGCCCAATCCAGCAGCGTGGATCATCTGCGCGGCCCGCTCCACACCCACTCTGAGGCGTCCATCTTCAGCGACCCGTTTTACCAACTCGTGCAGAATGTCGGCGGCCTCAATCGCCGCCGGAGACGCGGATTCCGGCCTGGAACCACCGTACATGAGTGTATAGAAGGCCGGGTTTGCGAGGCCAAACTCGACATGGAGGTCCCATCCCCAGCGCAGATCCTCCACCGGATCCCCGGTGCGCTCCAGCGATCTCTTACCTCGCAGATACTCGGAGAATCCAAAGCCGGCAACCTCGTCTAGCAGCCCCCGCATGTCGCCGAAGAGACGGTAGATCGTGGGCGCCTGCACACCGGCGGCCTTTGCTACCGCTCGCGTGGATACCGCCTCCCGGCCACCCTCCGCCAGAAGCTTCGCAGCAGCCTGCACGATCCTCTCCCTCGTGTCCGCCTTCCTGCCTGCCGCTCCGCCCGTCCGGGTAACCGTACTCTCACTCATGGCATGTACGATAACATAATTTTGCTATCGGCGGTTGCCATATCGTTGTGTCGGTGATAGAGTTAGCGGTGTTAGCAAAATCGGCCATGGAGGCCGGTAGAGAGGAGAGGCGTTCTCATGACATCAACCACGCTTCCCGGCGGAACGTTCACCATGGCCGGAGATCTGACGGTCACCCGCATGGGGTATGGCGCGATGCAGTTAGCCGGCCCGGGCGTGTTCGGTCCGCCAACCGACCGGGACGCCGCGATCGCGGTGCTTCGCGAGGCGATGGAGCTTGGGATCAACCACATCGACACGGCCGACTTCTACGGCCCGCACGTAACCAACCAAATCATCAAGGAAGCCCTGCACCCCTACTCCGACGGTCTGCACATCGTGACCAAGGTCGGAGCGGAGCGCGACGACGAGGGCAACTGGCCCCAGGCGAGATCTCCGGAGCAGTTGCGCCGGCAAGTCCACGACAACCTCCGCAACCTCGGGCTCGACGCGCTCGACATCGTCAACCTGCGCGTCGGCGGGGTTGAGAGCCCCGAGCCGGGTTCGATCGCCGAACCGTTCACCGCGCTCGCGGGGCTGCAGCAGGAGGGATTGATCCGACATCTCGGTGTCAGCACCGTCACGGCCGAGCAGGTCGCCGAAGCACAGTCCATCGCGCCCGTCGTCTGCGTGCAGAACTTCTACAACATAGCCAACCGCGAGGACGACGACCTGATCGACTCCCTCGCCGCGCAGGGCATCGCCTACGTACCCTACTTTCCGCTCGGCGGCTTCTCCCCTCTGCAGTCCGACACACTGCAATCGGTCGCCACCCGTCTTGAGACCACAACGATGGCCGTCGCGCTGGCGTGGTTGTTGCAGCGCTCTCCGAACATCCTGCTCATCCCCGGTACCTCGTCCGTCGCGCACCTGCGCGAGAACGTCGCGGGTGCGGCGCTGACTCTTCCCGAGGACGACATGGCCGAGCTGGACGGTATTGTCTCATGAGCCGTTACGATGCAACTTTGGACTACGCTGGGGCAGGCTCTGTACTGTTCCCGAAGGGCAAGTTCCTTGCGCCAGCGAGGCGACTTCGCCACCGACGACCCGACGCTCGCCCACCTGATCGTCCGGCCTCCAGTACCCTTGCGAGACGTCCTGAAGGTGGCGATACCTCCGGTCCGATGACGCCTCGGCGCCGGTGAAGAGGCTTATGATACACACAGAACGGAGCAGCTAGTAGGGTAGCCATCGTCACGGGTGGCAGCCGCAGCCTCGGCAAGAACATGGTGCAGAGCATCGCCGGGCGTGGCAACGATGTGATCCTGACCTATCAGAGCAACGGAGACACTGCCGAGGCGGTAGTGACCGAGGTGGAAGAGATGGCCGCCGCGCCGTCGCCCTGCAACTGGACGTAGGCGACGCGAGCACGTTCGATGCTTTCGTGGATCAGGTACGGGACGTTCTTAGAGAATGGGGCGCAGACCAGTTTCAGTTCCTGGTCAACAACGCGGGCATCAGCCTCCATGCGGGCATCGCCGAGACCACCGAGGAGCAGTTCGATGAGATCATGGACATCCACGTCAAGGGGCCTTTCTTCCTGACCCAGAAGTTGCTGCCCCTGATCGCCGACGGCGGGCGCATCGTAAACGTGTCCACGGGTCTGGTACGCATTATCATACCGGGGCCCGCGGCATACGCGTCGGCCAAAGGGGCGGTGGAGGTGATGACGAAATACCTTGCGGCGGAGCTTGGACCGCGCAGGATCGCCGTCAACGCGATCGCGCCGGGGGCCATTGAGACTGACTTCAGCGGCGGCATGGTACGCGACAACCCGGACATGAACAAGATGATAGCCTCCCAAACAGCGCTGGGACGTGTCGGGCTGCCCGAAGACATCGGCGGGGTGGTGGCGTCACTGCTCTCGCCCGAGATGGGCTGGGTGAACGCGCAGCGCATAGAGGCGTCGGGCGGACAGAGCCTGTAGGCTCACACTGGAGGGTGAATCTCGTGTGAAAATTGATGGGATCACATTCGCGAGATCAAAAACCAGATCAGAGGAGGAAAGCTACATGCCACAGACAGTAAGGTTTGACGAGTACGGTGGGATCGACGTCCTGTACGTTGCGGAGGTGGAACGGCCCGTTCCAGGTCCCGGACAGGTGCTCGTGAGGGTGAAGGCCGCCGGGACCAATCCGGGCGAAGCCATAGTCCGCGAGGGAACCTACGACAGCATGTTTCCCGATGCGTTTCCTTCAACCGTCCCCCTCGGCCAGGGCAGCGACCTTGCCGGAGTCGTCGAGGAGATCGGCGAGGGGGTCGATGGCTTCGCGGTGGGAGACGAGATTATAGGGTTCGTCGACACGCGCTCTAGCCAAGCCGAGCTCGTGGTTGTCGAGGCTGAGAATCTAACCCTTCGCCCATCCAACGTCCCTTGGGAGCAAGCCGGCGCCCTGTTCATTGCCGGGGTGACGGCATATGCGGCGGTGCGGGCCGTGTCGGCTGGCGAAGGCGACACTCTAGTCGTCTCCGGTGCGGCCGGTGGAGTTGGTTCGATAGCCGTGCAGTTGGCGAAAAACGCCGGGGCCGAGGTGATAGGTCTTGCCAGCGAGGGGAACCACGAGTGGCTCTCAGGCCACGGCGTAATACCCGTTACCTACGGCGAAGAGCAGGCCGACCGTATACGGGAAGCGTCAGGAGGTGAGGTGGATGCCTTTATCGACACCTTCGGCTCCGGATACGTCGAGTTGGCGTTGGATCTCGGCGTCAGGCCGGATCGTATAGACACGATCATCGACTTCGCCGCAGTCGAGAAGCACGGTGTCAAGGCCGAAGGGGCCGGGGACGCGGCGAGTGCCGGGGTGCTGGCGGAGCTGGCCGGCATGATCGCCGAAGGGAACCTGGAGATACCGATCGCCAGAGTCTATCCACTGTCAGAGGTCCAACAAGCGTACCGGGAGCTGGAGAGGCGCCACACTCGAGGCAAGATCGTGCTAAAGCCCTGAGTTCCGGTCGCGCCTCATCCTGACCAATCGGCCCAAGAGGTCGGACAAATCCACGATAATCGGATGAACCCTGGGAGAGGCGACCGGAGATCAGCGCGGCGCCGAGGTCGGCTAGATCAGGGTCGCCGCGCTCCAGGTCTGCCCAGCTCACCAGTCCAACTACTCGTAGTAGTCGAGGCCGAGGTGGGTTATGAGGTCTTCGCCCTTCATGGCCCTCAAAGTATTCTTGAGCTTCGTTAGCTGGATGAAGATATCGTGTTCGGGGTAGAGTTCCGGAGCGGTCATCGGGCTCTTGAAGTAGAACGAGAGCCACTCCTGAATGCCGCCCATATCCGCCCGATTGGCTAGGTCCAGAAAGAGCGCGAGGTCCAGGACTATGGGGGCGGCGAGGATCGAGTCGCGGGCGAGGAAGTTTATCTTGATCTGCATCGGATACCCTAGCCAACCGAAGATATCTATATTGTCCCAGCCTTCTTTCGAATCTCCGCGAGGCGGGTAGTAGTTGATCTTCACGACGTGCGTAATATCGTCGTAAAGCTCGGGGTAGAGATCTGGCTGCATTATGTGCTCCAGCACCGATAGCTTGGTGACTTCCTTACTCCTGAGGCTCTCGGGGTCTTCGAGCACCTCGCCGTCCCGGTTGCCGAGTATATTGGTCGAGTACCAGCCTTCGAGCCCGAGCATCCGGGCCTTGATGCCGGGCGCCACGATAGTCTTCATCAGGGTCTGGCCGGTCTTGAAGTCCTTACCTGCGACGGGTACTCCTCTCTCATTCGCAAGCTCGGTCAGGGCCGGGATATCCACGGCCAGGTTCGGAGAGCCGTTTGCGTAGGAAACACCCTCCATAATGGCGGCGTAAGCGTAGATCATGGCTGGAGAGATCGCCGGGTCCGTCCTGTCCAGCGCCTCCTCGAACTTCTCGACCGAGAAATGTGCCTCCCTGGGCTGGGCGTAAGCCTCCGTTGAGGCGCAGGAGACCATCACCACCCGGTCCAGGCCGTTCTCTCGCTTGAAAGCGCGAATATCTTCCCGGACTTGCTCCACCGCGTCCCTGTAAGACTCGTACTCTTTGACGTGCGTGCCGTGCAGCTTGTGGACGTAACGCTCGTCAAAGACCGCCGGAAATGGCTTTATGGACTTTAGCTCGTCCCGGACGGCGTTCAAGTGCTCCTTCTCCAGTACGCCCGCCGTTACCGCCGCCTCGTAGGCGTCATCCGGGAAAGCGTCCCACCCACCGAAAACGAGACCGTCCAGGTTTTGAAGCGGGAGGAAGTCTTTTATTTTAGGCACGCGGTTCTCGGTCCTCTTCCCGAGCCGGATCGTACCGAGCTGGGTGAGAGAGCCGATCGGCTCCGAAAGCCCCTTTTTCACTAATTCGACGCCGGCAATGAAAGTGGTCGCAACCGCTCCCATCCCAGGCATCAAAACGCCGAGCTTCTCTCCAGCCTCCCGGATCTCCCGCGCCTCACTCAACCACGTACCTCCCTGTCAGCACAACACTACTCCGACAACAATACTCTAAGTACCCTCCGCAAGCCCACCGTGTAAAAACCTTGTTACACTTGACACACTTTATCCCCAAGCCACCCGATCTTATCCCCAACATATTGTGGATAACTGGTCCCAAACACAATCTTTACACCGCATATGGTTAATTTTGTGTAAAGTTTCGGTGGTGAAGAGGAGTATGTCCCGCACACGGTACCTAGCGGACCAGGACGACTATCGCCGCGAATGTTGCGACGGCGAGGACGGCGGCGGCGACGTAGGCTCCGGACAGTCCGAAAAGGCCGACGGCGGAGGCCATGAAGAGTGGTCCGATGGTCTGGCCGGCGCGGAGGGTCATGCCGTTCACGGACATGAAGGCGCCGCGGTTATCCGAAGGAGCGAGTCCGTTGAGGAGAGAGAAAACGTTTGGGATGTTGATCCCCTGAGCAACGCCGTAGAGGAGCGTCGGGATGAGCAGCAACCACAAGTTTGGGACAAAAGCTATAAGACCCAGGGCTACCGCGTAGAGTAGGAAGGCGCTCTTCAGCAGCGTTTTCTCGGGGAAGTATCCGGTGAGCCTGTCGAGCTGGGAAGAAGTGAGGGCGGTAGCCAGGGAGGAGGATGAGATGACCAGCCCGATCAGGTACGAGGGCGTGTGGAAGCGCTCGTGCATCAGGATCGGTAGAAAGGTGATCTGGGGTCCGTACAGGATGATGAAGGTGAATAACGAGGCGCACAACAGCCCCAACACTTCGCGGCTTTTGAGATTCGAGAGGACGCTGCCGAGGTAGTCTTTGAGGCGCTCTTCATTACGCGGCTCCTCGTTGTGGAGGGAGAAGAGGACGAGCAGCCCTACAGGCACCGCGACGAAGGCGAGCGCGAACGGATAGAACCACCCCAGGGTGGCGAGCAGGCCGCCGATTGTCGGGTAACTTGCCGTGCCGATTGAGAGGACGCTGGAGTTGTAGCCGAGCGCCGCCGAGCGTTCCCGCCCCATGTAGATGTCGCCGATGACGGTCACGTTGATAGTACCCAGGGCGGCGGCCCCCATCCCCTGCACGAACCGGAGGATAAGCAGCGTCTCGAAGCTGCGGGCGAAGAAGCATATCCCGCCGGCTATGCCGAAGAGTAACAAGGCGGGGACAAGTATCCTCTTTCGGCCGTGACGGTCGGCCAACACGCCGAGGATCGGGGTGAGGACTATACCGGGGAGCGTGAAGACCGTGATCAGAAACCCGACCTGCCCATTCGTGAGGCCGAGGGCGTCCCGAATACTCGGCAGCGCCGGCGAGACGCTCGACACCCCGAGGACGGCTATCAAGGTGACGCTCCACAGGACCTGGAGGTTGTGGTCCTTATAGACCTTCCGAATTTCGCCCTCTTGATCTACCGGCGTAGCCACAAGAGAAGACTTTACCAGCTAACTTAGGGCCGGAAGGGAATTTCTCGCACGAAAAAAACACTTCGCTACGCGTCGCTATGCGGGAGGTGTTTCGGGGCTCCAGCCGAGCCGGGTTAGGAGGGCGGCGGTCATGGCGGCGGTGGCTCCCCAGATCTCATACTCGGCAACGGCGAAGATAGGAATCTCGTAGTCATGGCCTTCGCGCCGCCAGACGACTCGTCGGAAGGTATCCGGGGAGAGCAACTCTTCGAGCGAAACTGTAAAGATCTCCTCTACCTCATCCGGGGAGAAGACGAGCTTCGCCTCCGGCGGCAAGAGGCCGACGTAGGGCGTGACACGGAAGTTGGACGGCGGGATGTACATCTCTTCGAGCTCGCCTATAACCTCGACCATCTCCGGGCCGAGGTCTATCTCTTCGCCGGCTTCGCGAAGCGCGGTATCTAGCAGCGAGTCGTCGCCGGGTTCCATGCTGCCGCCGGGAAAAGAGATCTGACCGGCGTGGTCCTGGAGATCCCCCTTCCTGACCGTGTAAACGATCCGCGCATCTTCCAGCTCGACCAGAATGGGGACCAACACCGCTGCCCGCCGCGCGTCGCCATTTATCGGCGGGACCCGCAGTCTCCGCTCACCCGTTTCGAGATCCACGGGCGAGAAGCTCTCGTAGACCTCGCGCCAGTTGGTGAGAGGTGCGGCCACCGCTTCCCGGAGTCGCGCCGACGGGTCTCGCGGTGGAAGCCTCTCCCCCATTCTGTGCTCGTTCGGTCTCTTGCCGCCCATGGGTCAATAATAAAACATCCACTCCCGATTCTGGCGTCAATTGGTCGCGATGATTTTCCTCGGGCAAGGAGACCAAAGAATATCGGCAAGGTCAAAGCCGGAACCGTCAAAGATTTTCCGCTTGCGAGAGAAAAGTGCAGGGACTTCTTTTAGCTCCTATATGTAGACATTAGTTGCGTGAATCAGGTACGAAAAGTAGCCATCCTAACGGTTTACTTGTTCCGCTCTTGTCCTCGGCCGCAACGATTGGGCATCATTCGCGAACGAACGACTAGAAGGTGGGCCAGCCGTAGCTCTGGGACAGAGTCCGCAGTTGATCCAACTCGTCGTTGGGCTCAGGCGTGTCAGGGGAGCACGGCGCTCCAAACGGTCCAGGTGGTACGGCATATTGTGGCACGCTCTTGTTGGGGTGCTTGAAGTTTAGGGCTGTTGCGAGGTTATTCGCCCTCGCGTCCCGCACGCTCAGGTGCGGCAGCCCCCAACGCCACTCGATCAGCTTGAGCACGGAGGTATGATCGTACACCTTGTGGGACACGTACCCCCGCCGCGACCAGGGCGAGATGACCAGTGCGGGAACCCGAAAGCCTCGCAATCCGTCCTTGTTGCCAGCCTTCTTGTCCGCCTCTGGAATGGCCGTTTTACGTGGAGGTACATGGTCGTAGAACCCGCCCCACTCGTCGAAGTTTATGACCAGCAGCGTCTTGGACCAGTTGGGGCTCGTCGTCACGGCTTTGTAGATCTTGTCGAGAAACGCCTCTCCATTGCGGATGTCCGCGTGTGGATGGTCGTCATTGGAGAGCCCGTTGCCCTCACCGGCGAAGCGTGGGTCGATGTACGACACTTGCGGCAGCGTGCCGGCGGCGCACTCGGCGTAGAAATCGGTCACCGGCCGGCTAATTGGCTGATACTTGGCGCCCCAGAGCGCCAGAAAAGGAATGTCACTGTAGTAGTAGCGTCCAGTCAGTCCTTGCTTGGCGAGCAGGTCCCAGATAGTGGGCAGCTTCGAGACATCGCTGGTGTTGCTTATACGGTCTGTCTGGGCCGCGTGCTGGTAGATGCGGTTGGGATAGGTGGCGGACATTATGGCCGCGAAGTAACGGTCGAACGATGTCCAGCCGGGTGCTGCCTGTCCAAGAAAAGCGAGGTCTTTCTGTTTGTAGTAGCCGATTGAGTAGGCGTCGTTAGAGCCCGCTTTCAGCCAACCGTCACACGACCCGCCATTGTATTCGACGCGCGCGCCTTCGTAGGAGTGATCCGGGTCCGGGTGACCGCAGCCCTGGTAATCGGGAGCCAGGGAGTGGGTGGAGTGAAGGTGGCCGGACTTGTCGCGGTAGCGCAGCCCGGCCTGCTCTCCGTCCGCTTTAGGCATCCAGCCGAGGAAGTGATCGAAAGAGCGATTCTCCATCATTACGAGTACGACGTGCTCGATGCCGGATCGGTTTGGTGAAGGCAACTTACCTGATTCTTTGGCCGACGCTCTCTGCGCGAGCTCTGCTCCTCCCACGGCCAACGCTCCGGCGGTCGCCCCGGCGCCTGCAAGGAACTTTCTTCTGGATACCCTGGTTTGGGAAACCTCGTTTGAGTCTTTGGCGTCGGTCATTACGTGATCGTCAGTCATCTTCTCGTCCTTTCGCGCTTATTTGTTGCGGTTATAAACGTCGGAGCCGAAAGCCTTGAGGCCGGCCTGGCCAGCGTAGCCCAGGTGCTTCAGTCCGTAGATGTCCTCTATGCTGCGTAGTAGCGCGTAGTGGTTGTAGGGCGTGTCGTTGGTCGTGCCTGGTTTTATGAACGGCGAGAGGAGCACAGCTCCCGTCCTGCCGCCACCGGGTCCGGTGATGCCCGGCGAGGGAGAGTTCGGACCAGGCTTCTCTCCGCAGCAAGCTCTCGAATCGCTCTGCGGCCCGTCCGACTCGTCGAAGTTGATCACCAGCAGCCCATCCTTCTTGTAAGCGGGGGACTTCAGGATGCGCGGCACCCACGCTTTCAGGAACTCGTCGGCGCTCTTCAGCCCGCCCGGCCTTCCGTCAACACAGGGAGAGTCGTGACCG
>JBBPZK010000230.1:0-10374 GCA_038199155.1 Rubrobacterales bacterium
CAGCGTGTTGATGCCCTCGGGGAACTCCTTGAATGACTCGGGCTGCCCGAGGTTGGCGAGCGCGTCGAAGACGGCGTACACCTTCACACCTTCCCGCGCCTTGCTCTCCAGCGCCTCCACGAAGCGGCGGCTCACCTCGCCGGCCTGCCAGATGAAAGTCTCCACGAAGATATACTCCTCGGCCCGTCCGATCTCTTCGAGCATGTCCTCGTAGAGCCTGCCGTAGTCGGGATAGAGTTTCACCCGCTCTCCAGAAGACTCCACCTCTATCTCCGGCTGTTCTCTCCAGGGAAACCCTTCCTCGGGCGGCTGACCCCAGAAGAACTTGCGCCGGACGGCCTCCACACCCTCGACGACACCAACCAGCGCCGCCTCCGCCGCAGCCAGAAAAACGGCTCCCAGGAGCATGGCTTTAGCCAAACGCCCGAACATCCCGAAAAACATTACACTCCTCTACTTCCTCTACTACCAGAAGCCGACGAGTATCGGGAAAGCCTGGCCGTCAGCTCTGCGTAATTATGAACGTCATGAGGAATCCGGCGGTCGTGGCTAGCGCCACGTAGACGCCGCCCTCTTCAAACGCCTGGGGCATTATCGTGTCGGCCGTCGAAGCCAGCACGGCGCCGGCGGCGAAGGCGCGTATAAAGGCCAGTACAACCTGATCCACACCCGCGAAGACGATGTTGCCGAGCACCACCGCCGCCGTCAGCAACACGGCCGTAACGGCCCAGATACCGACGACGAACCCTTTCGAGCGCCCGGAGCTGGTCATGCTCCGCGCGCCACCCAGCGACTCGGGCAGGTTAGAGGCCCAGATAGCCGCCAGCAGAGAGAGGACTCCCGTTATGGGGACCCCGATCAGGGCGACGCCGAGAGCAAGGTTTTCGGGTATCCCGTCGGTGGTTACGCCAGCCGCCAGCGTAAGACCCGAAGAGCCTCCGTACCGCTCTATGAGCCTGTCGGCCACCACGAAGACTAGCGCCCCCGCCATGAGACCGCCCCCGGCGAGCCACACGCCGCCGTCCTTGAAAGCCTCCTCGAACAGGTCGAAAGCGAGCGCTATGATGAGCGCACCGCTGGCAAACGCCAATGCCACCGCGACCAACGTCTTGGGCGGCTCCCAGAACGCGCCTATTACCGCCCCGATCACGAGCGCGCTAGAAGCCGCGACGCCGACGATCAGAGCGGTCAGCACGACGCCCGGTCTTTTTTGGGTGAACCTACATATCCAAACAACGCGTGAGAACCTCCTGCTAAAATCGCTTACCTGACGACGAGCACGACAACTATAGCCTGCTATGAGCCAAACGCCCCTCGAAGGGCTTACCTTACAAGCTACCTGTTGAGTTTTCGTAAGAAATTTATAAGTATTCGGTAAATAGAGGTCGGAACCCCACGAGACTTTACGAAGAGGGTCACGCCTCGAAGCGCTTGATGAACCGGGCGAGAACAGTGAAACTTCGGTACGGTTGTGGTGGCCGATCAAACCTCCGGTCTCTCGTGTTTATGCGCTGTGATCTCCCCTTGTATCCGGAGCAAGACTTTAGCGAGAGTCGAGGAGTGGTGGTAGTGCTAAGATTCTTTGGTTGGTAGGATTGTTCACTAATCAGAGAGGCTACCTGGGAGGCAGATGGAGAACGGGCGTCCGGCGGCTTATGTAACTGGTGTAGGCGTGGTGAGTCCTCTCGGGGTTGGCCGCGAGAAGTTTTGGAACTCGCTGCTCGCCAACGAGAGCGGCGTCGGACCGGTCACGCTCTTCGACCCGGAAGGTTTCGACATCCGGATAGCGGCCGAGTGTACGGACTTCGATCCGAAGGAATTCATGGATCGGAAGGTGCTCCAGAGGACGGACCGCTTCGCCCAGATGGCCCTCGCCTCCGCCAAACTCGCCCTCGAAGACGCCGGAGCCTGGGAAGAGCTTGAGGAACGTCCCGAGCGGGTCGGCCTGATCCTCGGGAGTGGGCTCGGCGGGGTGTCGAGCATGGATACGACTCAGCAGACCATTAACGAGAAAGGACCGTCGCGGGTCACCCCGTTCTCGGTCACCAAGATCATGCCGAACTCATCCGCCGCCCACGTCGGTATCCAGCTCGGCGTGCAGGGGCCTTCATCTTCCCCGGCGCTCGCCTGCGCCTGCGGGACCGACGCCGTGGCGCTCGGGTACGACTTGATCCGTCGGGGCGACGCTGACATGGTGATCTGCGGCGCGACCGAAGCGGCCATCACCCCGGTTATAATGGCCGGCTTCATAGCGATGCGAGCAATGAGCCGTCGCAACGAAGACCCCGAAGGCGCCTGCCGGCCCTACGACGCCGATCACTCCGGCTTCGTCCTTGCCGAGGGCGGGGCGGTGATGATCCTGGAGAGCGCAGCCTCCGTCCAGAAGCGCGGAGCAGACCCCTACGCCAAGATAACCGGCGTCGGGCGCACCACCGACGCCTACCACCTCTTCGACCCGGACCCGAAAGGACGCGGTGTCCTCCGGGCGATGCAGTTGGCCGTCAAGGACGCAAGTCTCGAAGGAGACCGGATCGGCTACATCAACCCCCACGGAACCGGCACGGCCGCCGGTGACGGCCCGGAGTCGCACGCGATGCGGCAGGTCAACGCCGGGGTAAAAGTTTCGGGGACCAAATCCACCCTCGGCCACTCACTCGGAGCCGCCGGGGCGATAGAAGCGGCCATCTGCGCCCTGACCGTGAAAGAGCGGGCCATCCCCCCCATGCGAAACCTCGAAACCCTGGCCGAAGAGTGCGCGGACCTCGACTACGTCGTCGGCGAACCACGCGACGCGCCGGACCTCGAAGCAGCCATCTGCGCCAACATGGGGGTCGGCGGCCACAACGCAGCAGTCGTCCTGGAGAGGCCCTGATCCTCCCGAAGATGCGAAGAGTCGCAAGGTAGAGATACGAGGCTTACGAGACAAAATCCCGAACAGGAGAGCGGAGCGAGTGGCCCGAACAGACAACATCCACGAACTACCGGCCGACCTCCCGGTTCCCGTAGACGATGGAGCCTGCGACCACCTGCCCGGCGCGGTGGTCCCATCCGTGAGATTGATGTCCACGTCCGGGGAAATGGTTGACCTCTCGGAATTCTCCGGGACGACGGTCGTGTACTGCTATCCGCTCACGGGAAGGCCGGATCGCGCACTGCCGGAGGGATGGAACCAGACTCCAGGAGCCCGCGGCTGCACGCCACAGTCGTGCGCTTTCCGGGACCACCACGAAGAGCTTCGGACTCTCGGGGCGCGAGTTTTCGGCCTCAGCGCCCAGAGTACGGAGTACCAGCGGGAGGTGAAAGAGCGGCTGGAGCTGCAGTTCGACCTCTTGAGCGATGAGAGGTTGGCGTTCGCCGGAGCGTTAGGGCTGCCGACTTTCGAGATAGAGTCCATGGTTCTCGTAAAGCGACTAACGCTCGTTATCGAGGACGGAAGGATCGGCAAAATCTTTTATCCAGTCTTTCCGCCAGGAGAAAACGCCGCCGAAGTAGTCGGTTGGCTCTCGCGAGAGCGGAGCTAGAGAGGAGTTTCGATGAGCGATGTTACAGAGCAGGTCACGGAGCGATTAGCGGAACTGGAAGCGATGGTGAAACCATACGGGAGCGCGTTGGTCGCGTTCTCCGGGGGAGTTGACTCCTCGCTGGCGCTCGCCGTTGCTGCGCGGGCGTTGCCGGATGGTAAAGTGCTCGCCGTCACCTCAAACAACGAGACTTATCTGCCTTCTGAGTTGGACCTCGCAAGCGGGTTCGCCGACTCTCTTAGCGTCGAGCACCTGATCGTCGACACCCGCGAGCTGGACAACCCGGACTACGCCAAAAACCCAACGAACCGCTGCTACTTCTGCAAGAGCACGCTCTACTCGGACCTTGACGCCCTGGCGAAAGAGCGCGGCTACGCCTGCGTCATAGACGGCGCGAACAAGGACGACGAGGGCGACTACCGGCCCGGCAGGAAGGCCGCCCGCGAGCTAGGCGTACTCTCGCTGCTCTCGCAGGCAGGCGTCGGCAAGGGCGAGGTTCGGGCGCTGGCGAAGCACCTGGGGTTGCCGAGTTGGGACAAGCCGGCGCTGGCGTGTCTATCGAGCCGCTTCCCGTATGGGCAGGAGATCACACCGGAAAAGCTCCGGCAGGTAACGCTGGCCGAGGAGTTCCTGCGCGCGGAAGGTTTCCGCCAAGTGCGTGTCCGCCACCACGGAGACATAGCCCGCCTGGAAGTAGGCCCGCAAGAGCTGGAGCGGGCGTTCGAGATGCGCGAGGAGATCTCCACCGAACTCCGGGCTGCGGGCTTCCTGTACGTGACGCTCGACCTCGGCGGCTACAAATCCGGCAGCCTAAACGCCGTCCTGGACGAAAAAAAGACGAAAAAAAAGATGCTGCCCGTGGTAGGGTAGCCTGCCGTGGTCGGGGACGGGGCGGTACTCTGGATCTCACTGGCGATCATGGCGCTCGGCCTGATCGGGAGCGTGGTCCCAGGCATTCCGGGCGTCCCGCTGATGTTCCTGGCCGCCCTCGCCTATGCCTACCTGACGGGGTTCGAGAACGTGGGCGTGCCGATCCTGACTCTGCTCGGGGCATTCGCCGTTCTGGCCTTCGTCGCGGATATTATCGGCACTTCCTATGGCGCCCGGCGCTTCGGGGCGAGCATCTGGGGAACCATCGGCGGTGCTGTCGGCGGCATTACCGGAACCATAGTAGGCTTTCTGTTCTTCGGGATCGGCTCCCTCTTCGGGCTCATACTCGGCACCACCGGCGGCGTATTCCTAGGCGAGTACGTCAGAAAAAGACGTAAAAGCCCCGGCGAAAACCTCGATGGTCGTCCAGGGCGTGGAGATTGGCGGCGGGCGTCGCGGGCCGCGGGCGGCGTGTTCGTAGGATATTTGATCTCCGCCTTCACCCAGGGTCTACTAGCGGCCGCGAGCATCGCCGTCTTCGCGCTCGCCTTGATCTACTAAAAAGCTATCCCCGCAGCGACCACTTCCTGCTGCAAAACACACCTCCACACTCCACTTTTAGCATTTCAGCCGGTCAGCAACTCAGCTTCTGTTCGGATGGATGCTTTCCGCGTCTCTGGTTGGCTCATCCCTAGATACTCCGCAAAGCAACGCATCGAAAGCACGCTTCTACCAGTGAGCCATCAGCGATGGCCTCTTTGTTCTTGCTGACTAGCTGAAATGCTGAATAGCTGACGCGCTGAACACCGCCCTAGCCATTGAGCGCTACTCCTCCGGCGGTTCCTCGTGGTGCTGCTCGCGCAGGAATCCCTCCAGCTCCTGGGCCAACTCGTCACCGGTCGGCAGGTCTCTCATGCCGCCCTGCGCCTGGGAGTCGAAACGCTCCTCAAGCATTTGCACGTAAGAGGAGAGGTCCGAGTCTTGCGAAACGGCTGCCGAGACTTGATCCTGGTACTCCGTGGCGGTTTTTTCGAGGCTGGAGGTATCTATCTGCATGCCGAGCAGGTTCGAGAGTTCTTCCAGCAGGGAGAGCGCGGCCGGCGCGGACGGCACGGACGGCAGATAGTGCGGGACCGAGGCCCAGAAGCTCACCGACGGTAGGCCGCTCTGGGCGCACACGCCATGCAAGATGCCGGTTATGCCGGTCGGTCCTTCGTACCCGGAGGCCGAGAGGTCGAGGTTCTCCAGCAAGGCTGGGTCTTGCGAGTTCGCCGCGACGGCGACCGGGCGCGAGTGCGGCACGTCGGCCAGCAGTGCCCCCATCGTCACCACCAATCCAGCGTTTATCTCTTTAGCGAGTTCGACCACACCCTCGCAGAACGAGCGCCAGCGGAAGTTCGGCTCCGGGCCGGAGACGAATACTACCCCGCGCCCGCCGGTTTCAGGGAGGGCCGGAGCCGTCGCGCTCAACACATTCTCGGGCCACTCGATGCTGCGCGTGACCCCGTCGGTCAGGTTGATCTGGGGACGCGTGGCCTGATAATCGAAGAATTCTTCCGGGTCGAAGCTCCCGAACCGGCGAGCTTCCCACGATTCCATCAGCGTGCTGACCGCGACGCTCGAAGCCTCTGCCGCGTCGTTCCAGCCGCTAAAACCAGCGATCAAAATGGGTCGTTCTAGTTCGGGCGTCCACTCCAAGTTCATATATCTACTGTCCATAAAACTAGCTTACCACGCCCCGCGAAACAGACCGGAAAACAGACGCCAACCAGCGGGCTTCAGACGAAAGTCCGGCGGAGACGCAGCGCGTGCCGGAGACGCAGAAGATACTCGCGCTCGGGGATCTCAACCGCGCCGAGACTGGCGAGGTGGTCGTTCTGTATCTGGCAGTCGAGCAACGTGTATCCCCTCTCCCTCAGCCGCTCCACGAGATGGACGAGGCAAACCTTCGAAGCGTCGCTCTTCCGGCTGAACATCGACTCGCCCATGAAAGCCCCGCCGAGCGCGACACCGTAGAGTCCTCCGACCAACTCTCCACCGCTGTAAGCTTCGACGCTATGGGCTTTGCCTGCACGATGGAATTCGACGAAAGCTCGGATAATATCTTCGTCTATCCAGGTCTCCGGGCGTTCGGCGCACTTCCGTATCACCCCCTCGAAGTCCTCGTTTACCTTCACCTCGTAGACGCCTTTTCTGATGGTGCGGGCGAGAGATTTCGAGACGCGCAGCCCGTCGAGTTCCAGGATGGAGCGCGGGTCTGAGCGGTAGAGTTCTATATCGCCGTACTCGTCGGCCATCGGGAAAGCCCCGGCCCGGTAGCACGCTTCGAGAAGTTCCGTGGTAAGCCGCATGATTTATATGATAGATCGTCCTACAATGGTCACGCCATGACAGGGATACAACGCACAGCCATGAACTCGGCCCGCGCCACCCGCGTCTACGCCGCAACGCCCGATGAGCTTCAGCAACCGATCGAACGCGCGATCGAAAAACTCCGCCGGTGGACCCCCGAGTTCTCCGGGGAGAGAGGGTTCAAAGTTATACGTAAGAGCGCCCTCTTCCACTTTGAGGATGACGTTACCGTCCGCATTCAGGAGCACCAGTACGGCTCCGAGGCGACCTTCGAGAGCGCATCAAGGGTCGGTAAATACGATTTCGGCCAGAACCCTCGCAACCTGCGAAAGCTCCTGGCGGCGGTAGACAAAGAGCTGGACTGACCGGACTCCGCCAACGCCTCCGGCAACCACAGGTACGGGATCAGGGGATCCTCTTTCCCTCTTTCCTGCGACGGATCAGGGCGACCGCGACACCTCCGGCGACTACAATCCCGAAGACCACGAGCAGTACCTCTATGTACTGTGGAGCCCGCTGCCCGAGATACGAGTAGACGAAGGTCGCGGGGGCCATGCCGATAGTGGTCGCCAGTAGGAACTTGAAGAAGTTCATCCTCGTCAGACCGGCGGCGTATGAGACGGCGTCGAAGGATATTATCGGTATGAGGCGGGCGAACAGCACCGCGTAGGCGCCGTATCGGGCGAACCAGCGGTCGGCCGCCCCGAGGCTCTGTTTACCGAGCATCGTCTCGACAACCGACCGGCCGAGAGCGTGGGAGATCCCGAAACATATCGCCGCCGCCAGAGCCGCGCTCCCGAGGCTCAACATCCCGCCCCAGAAAGCCCCGAAGGCGAGACCGTTGGCGAACGCTATGATGAAAGCCGGCAGGAAAGCGAGCAACGCCTGCAAAACCATGAGCGCGGCGGAGATGACCGGCGCCCATGCCCCGAAGGAGAGTATGTAGTCTCGTACGGCCCCGATGTCGCCGCTCGCGAGCACCCTGACCCCCATGTTCACCTCGCTCCTGAAGCTCCCCGAGAAGAGGTATACGAGCGCGAGGACCACGAGCATCCCGACCGTCAGGAGCGGCCGGAACCACCTCGAAACCCACGAGCGGTCTTTCTCCGTTGCCCTCGCGCTCACCGCGGGTTGCGGGCCAGTATGAGGTGTGTTCCGCGTCCCGGCACGGGTGTGGACTCTACGTTCTCGAAGCCCGCTCCGAGGAGCCAGTCTTCGTAGTTAGAGGCCGGATAAGTGCCGCCGTTGGCCGTGGTGACGAGCATATTCACGGCGAAGAGGGCTGCGCTCTCGCTCATGCCGCGCACGAACTCCCGGATGGCGAGCAGCCCGCCGGGGACGAGAGAGGCGCGCATCATCCCGAAGAGCAGACGGTTCTCGTCCGGGCCGTACATGTGGGAGGTGTTGCCGAAGTAGATCGCCTCGAAAGGCCCAGCCGGAAGCGACTCGTTCATGTCCCCGGCTTCGGTAGCTATCCCCGCGGCGGCCAGAGGCTCTTTCATCTGCCCGATCACCGCCGGCCGGTCGAATACCGTCACACGCGCCCCGCCACCCGCGAAAGCTTCGGCGTTCGTACCCGGCCCGCCACCGACATCCAATATGGTCGCCCCTTCCGGCAGGAGCGGCAAGAGCGCTTCGGCGACCGCGTCCGCCCCGGCCCGCGCCCCACTCCTCATCGCTCCTATAAACGTGGCGGTTCCAGAGAAGTCCGGCGAGGTACGGTCTTCCACGGGTCTGCCGCTCTTCAGGATCCCCGGCATCTTGCTCCAACTGGAGATCAAACCAAACCGATGTACCGCGGCCGCCCCGACATAACGTGGGTGAGACGGCTCCAAAAGCGGACCGCGATGCTCCTCCCGGAGTACGAATCCCATCTCACTTTCTTCCAGAAGCCCGATCTCCGCCAGCGCCGAGAGGACCACGTAAACCGCCCTCCGGTCGAACCCGAGCGAGTCCGCAACCCCGGCAGCGGATCGTGGAGTATCCGCCACGGCATCGACCATGCCGCTTTCCAGCGCGGAGCCGAGCAGGATCGCCTCCCGCCAGTCGAGTTCCGTATAATTCATCCGGGGCACTAGATAGTGATTGTACTCCGCCCGCAGGCACGAACCTTCCTAGAAAAGCGCTTCGATCTCCCCGATTGGCTCACCGTGCAGGTTGAAGGTTTCGGAGGAAGTCGCCTCCTCGGGAATGTCGACGCCGTGGCGGGAGAGTGCGGCCAACGCGGCTGGTTTCACTGCCCGGTTCGCGCCATCCGAGACCTTGATCGCCACTCCCCACCCTTCCGGGCTGCCGGCGGTAAAGACGGCTTCCGCGCCGCCTTTGACGACGAGGTTCGTTTTCCGCATCAGGTCCGTGTCGAAGCGACCTACGCCGGCGACCATGTAGGGATGCTCGCGCATCGCGTCTCTGATCCTCCTCACAGCCTCCGAAAGCTCGCTTGAGAGATGCTCCCCGGTCGCGAGTCGGGCGAAGCCGATCGCGAGGCTTTTTAGCGGTAGGGCGAAGGTCGGGACGCCGCAATTGTCGCCGGCTACGAGTATCTCGTCTCTCTCGGGGCCGCAGGTTTGCGAGAGCAAGTCCAGTATCCACAGTTGCAGTGGATGATCCGGGCGCCGGTAGCTTTCGAGGTCCCAGCCTTCATGGGCGCAGACCGCGAGCATCCCGGCGTGCTTGCCGGAACAATTACCGTGGATGGAACTCGGCTTTTCGCCGCTCCGCACTAGCTTCTCGGCCGCCGGGTCGTAGAGCGGAGGATGCGCCCCGCTCTGGAGATCTTTTTCCGAGAGCCTGGCCTTTTTCAGGATGGACCGGACGGCGTCCAGATGGACTTCTTCGCCGTTGTGGGAGCCGCAGGCGACGGCCAGCTCTTTCATCGTGAGCCCGAAATCGCCGGCAGCCCCGGAGAGAACGAGCGGCAGCGCCTGGAACGGTTTGGCTGAAGAGCGAGGATAAACGTATCCTTCCGGGTCGCCGATCTCGTCCAGCACTACGCCTTCCGGGTCGCAGAAGGACATCCGTCCCCGGTGGAGACTTTCGATGATTGATCCACGGCTAACGCCGACGAGGGGCGCGTCCGCCTGGAACCCGGCGGTCTGATCTTCCTGGAGCAAAGCTCTAGCTCCCGGCGATCTGGACGATACGGAGCCCAACCATGTCGTGGGCGACGCGCATGCGGGCCATCGCAGCCGGGAAATCGTCGTCGGCGTAGTATTCGACGGCCTCATCCAGGAGCGCCCGAAGCTTCTCCAGCAGTTCCTCCTCCCCACCGCCGGGACCGGCTCCCCGGACGCTCGCCTGGGACATCCCGATCATCACCGACGCACGCGGAGTCCTCAACCACATCGAGAGTATCGCCGTGTCCAGATACCCGCTGATACGGAGCAAATGCCCGGCTCTGAGCGCTGCGGTTGCTTTCTCTTTCAAGAGAACCACCGCCGGATGTTGCCGGAGAGGATGCCGGGCAGGGCTTCGTCGGGGACGCCGGCTGTTTCGGCCGAGGCGAGGGTTGCGTGAAGGGTCGCGGGCAGGTCGCCGTAAGGGATGTCCGAGCCGTAGCAGATCCGCGCCGGGTCCAACAAGCTGAAGAGGATGTACAAATCTTTCGCCCGAACTACCGAAGTCTCGAACA
>JBBPZK010000231.1:0-3244 GCA_038199155.1 Rubrobacterales bacterium
CGACGGCCGGGATAAGGGCCTGGTCAAGATCGAAGTAGCGCGTCCGGAAGGAGACCTTGCGCCGCTGGAGATAGCCCTGGAGGATAGTTACAACCTGACGGAAGTGATCGTCGTGCCATCGAGCGGGAACCGCCAGACAACCGAGCTATCAGCCGGACACGCCGGCGCCGCCCTACTAAAGCGTATCTGCACCCCGACAACGGTCCTCGGGCTATCCTGGGGGATCTCGTTGCGTGCACTGGCGGATGCCGTTGTGCCCGGAGCGCTCACCTGCGAGAAGGTCGTGCCGCTCGTCGGCGGCATGGGCAAAGCGAAAGCCCGACTACACTCGAATCAGGTGTGCGCGACCCTGGCGGAGAAGCTCCAGGTCGAATGCCTGCACCTCGCGGCGCCCGCCATCGTCCGCTCTCCACGGAGCCGGTCCGAGCTTGCGGCGCTGCCGGGCATACAAGACACCCTCTCGGAAGGAAGAAGCTGCGACGTAGCCGTGGTCGGCATTGGGGGCATACTCCCCGACTCCACGATGGTCGAAGCGGGATACTTCTCGCCGGAAGAGTTCCTCGGACTCGGAAAGCAGGGTATCGTGGGTGACGTTTGCTGCCACTTTCTGGATGGTAAAGGAGAAGCCCGCTACACGGACCTCTCGGGGCGGATAGTCGGCGTCACACCGGAGGATTTACGCGCCATCCCCGCGACCATCGGCATCGCCACAGGTGAGGATAAAGCATCCGGTGTCGCGGCGGCGATCCTGGGCGGCTACGTCCGGAGCCTGATCTGCGACAGAGACCTCGCCACTTCCCTACTGGGCCTCACCGAACGGAGAACAGACCATGATCCCATCGGATAGGAGCGAGGTTACCGGTTTCACGGACGGGATATCTAGTACACTCAAGGTGGCTTGTCGTGGGGAGAACGCCGTTCAGTCGGCGGTAGAATTGGGTCGGTGGCCGTGAAAGGAGCGCCACGTTGAAGGTTGAGCGAGACGCCATATTAACGTGCTCGGCCTGCGGAATCGAGGGACCGCACGAGCTGTTGTATCTATCCGAGCATTTATCGGCGAGTAGATGCGTGAGTTGCGGGAAGACCCAGGTCTACTCGGGAGAAATATACAGTCAGTACGCGCGGGATCTCATCGAGCGCGCCGGACGCCTCCCTCGCAAGTTTGTCAAAGAAGCGATAAAGCACCCGACAAGAGTCATAGCTAGGCCCTTCAAAGCACTCCGCAAACCATACACCCTGATCAAAGAAGTAGACCAGGTGACCACCTTCCACCAGGGTAGCCGCTCCCCCACGCCCGGACGAAGGCTCTAGCCAGACACGGAGAGAGAGCGGGTCACAGGTAGCTCATCCGACCTCACGTGCCGCCCTGACTTCCTCCAGGTACTCGAGTACCTCTTCCACCGGGACCACATCACCGTACTTGGCATCTACGTCGTAGAGGTTCGCCTCGTGGGCGTCAGGGTTTCGATCTCCGACGGCCTCGCGTGGGACTACGGGGCGAAACCCGTACTGAAGGGCGTCCACAGCGGTGGCCCGGACGCAGCCGGAGGTCGAGGCGCCGGTGATTATGAGAGTGTCTACGCCGGCGGCAGTTAGGAGGCTGGGAAGGCCGGTGCCGAAGAAGCCGGAGGCGAAGAGCTTGTTGAGGACTGGTTCGGTCTCCCGGGGCGCGATGCGCGGGTCGATCTCCGCCCAACGAGTCCCTGCTTCGAGGGCGAGGAGCACGGGAACCTTGTCTATAAAAGCCGCCGCTGTAAGTTTGTCGGATTCGCGGTAGGCAATGGTCGTGAAGACTACCGGGATCTCCGCCTTCCGCGCGGCTTCGAGAAGCTCCGCTATGTTGGCGACGGGTTTTTCCAGGTCGCAGGCCAACGGAGACTCGGGGTCGGTAAAACCGAGGGTCATATCTATTATAGCGAGAGCCGGGCGGCGGCCGAAGCCGCCGCGCCCGCCAAAGCCTTCTATGTGCGACAAACCGTTACCTCCCGTTTTTCCGCGCCGCGCCCAACTCACCGGAGAGCCACTCGTTGAACGCACGCCGCGTCTCGGCGATATCTTTACGTTGCTCGTCGAGCGACGGGAGCGATCCATGGTCGAAGTTCGGTAGCTCGCCTCGTTCGCCTTTTATCTCTTCGCGCTTCGATTCGGTGGCGCCAGCGTCCACTAAGTTTCTATCTTCGTTCAGGACCACGCCGTAGTCTTCCTCGGCGGCTTCCCGGCTGACGAGGTTCCAGCGAACGTCTTTGGCGACGGCTTCGGGGTCCCGTTCGAGAGAATCCCCCACACCTCCGGCCCCGGCGGTCTCGAAGACGAGCAGGTCCCCCGAGTTGACCGGCACGCCACTCACCTTGGAAGGGAGCGAAATCTCATCACCGTTCTCCCGGATGAGGGTCTTCTTCGACGACGAACCGGGTTTGCCTCCGCCGACGCCGTAAGGGTAAGTGTGGGCCCGGTCGTCCTGGTAGGTGATGCTGCCGTCGGCCAGGAAACGATAGACCTTTTTGATGCCGCAGCCGCCCCGGAACTCGCCCGCGCCGCACGAATCCGGACGGGCAGAGTACTCCTCTATAACCATCGGGTAGTAAGTCTCCATGTATTCGGCCGGCACCGCCATGAACTCCGGCCACCACGAATGGCCGTCCAAACCGTCTTTGCCGGGGATGGCGGGGATGCCGCCGTACAGGATCTCCATCGTCTGAAACGACTCGCCGTCTTCCTTGACCCCGGAGTAGACAAAGTTCGGGCTCGTCCCGTAAGAGCCGGAGACGTTGAAACCGATGGCCTTCGCGTAGACTGCCCCGAGGACATCGAAGAGTCGGGCCATCACGACCAGGCGGTTGGACAGCGGCGCGGGAGCTTTCGGGCGCAGTACGGAGCCTTCTGGGATGTTCACCTTGATCACGTCGGCGTATCCGTCGTTGAAGAGAATCGTCGGGTCCACGGCGGAGATCAGGAAGACCCCGGCGAACATCTGGAACATCTCCTTGTTCAGGAGGAAGTTGACCGGTCCCGGCACCTGATCGTCGGTGCCGTCCCAGTCTAGGTTCAGTGTGTCGCCCTCGCGCCACATCGCCAGCTTCAGCTTGATGGGACCGTTCCCGAGGCCGTCGTCATCCGTATAGTCCTCGAACTCGAATCGCTGGTCCTCGGGGATGAGTTGCCGGATCAAGCCGATAATGCTGTTGCGCGTCCGGTCGAGCAGCGCGTCACAGGCTTCGACGTAAGTGTCCTTGCTGAAGCGGTC
>JBBPZK010000232.1:0-4000 GCA_038199155.1 Rubrobacterales bacterium
CGCCTCAAGAGCGGCATCAAGTCCCTCAAGGTCGGCTACCGGGACGGCGAGGGGTACTTTATAGAGGTAGCGGGCAAGGATACGAGTGCCGTACCAGAGCGCTACCAGCACCGAAAGGCTCTCAAGCACAACGCCCGCTACGTTACTACGGAGCTAAAAGAGCACGAGTCGCGGATGCTCGGGGCGCGCGATGAGGTAGATCGGCTGGAGCGACAGATACTCGGAGAGATCCGGGCGGCCGTAAAGGGCGCCGCCCCACAACTCCAGAGGATAGCGCGCGCCGTCGCCGTCGTGGACGTTGTAGCCTCCTTCGCCGCTGCTGCGACTGAGCTACGCCTCTGTCGTCCCGAGGTCACGGAGGAGCGGGGCGTCAGGGTTTCCGGCGGGCGTCATCCGGTCGTGGAGCACGCAACCGACACCCCGTTCGTGCCGAACGACACGGAAATAGACGGCGCTTCGCGGTTACAGATCATCACCGGCCCGAACATGGCAGGAAAGTCTGTCTATCTCCGCCAGGTCGCCCTCATAACCCTCCTCGCCCAGACTGGCTCCTACGTCCCGGCGGACGAAGCTACTCTTGGAGTCGTGGACCGCATCTTCACCCGCGTCGGGGCCGAGGATCGTCTGGCGAGCGGTGAGTCGACGTTCATGGTCGAGATGACCGAGGCGGCGAGCATCCTGAACAGCGCCACCGAGCGGAGCCTTGTGATCCTGGACGAGGTCGGACGCGGCACCTCGACTTACGATGGGATGAGCCTCGCCTGGGCAATCGCCGAGTACCTCCACGACGACGTGCAGGCCCTTACCTTCTTCGCCACCCACTACCACGAGCTGACGCGCCTCTCCGGCATCTTGCCCGGTTGCCGCAACTACAAGGCGAGCGTCGAAGAGGTCGGCGGCGAGATCATCTTCTTGCACCGCATTGAAGAGGGGGCCGAATCATCCTCTTACGGCGTCCACGTAGCGAAACTCGCCGGTCTGCCCAGGCAGGTGACGGAGCGAGCCGGTGAGATACTCGACCGCCTGGAGACCGAGGGCGTCAAGGACTTCGCGGGATGAACTGTTGAACACTTCGCTTGATAATCCAGAAGTGAAAGTCGTAATTGTAATTGGCCCATTCGAGAAAGAAGACTTCGAGGTTCTGAGAAAGCAACTTGAACCGCGCTTTCTGGTAAGCGGAGGAGTAGCTTACGATTTTTCTGAAACAGAGGCAGCAAGAGTCGTAGTTGAGCTTGTAATGACTACTTTACAAGCTATGCCTACTACGTTGTTGACCTCCGTACTCTATGATGCGCTCAAGGCGCTAGTTCGTAAGGCGAAGGGAGCTTCGCTCAAGAAGACCACGTTAGAATTCAAAATAATAAGTGAAGAGAGAAATCAAGTAAGGGTCGGAAGAAAATATGTTCACGCCCAGCTCGAAACCGCCGATGAAGAAGTTCTCAAAAAGGGTTTGGAAACTTTGAAGGAGCTTGCAAAGCCAGAATTCCAGAATGAGAGCTTCGAATTGAAATCAGAGATTTACCAATGGAAGAAGCGAAAACAGTATTGAGGCTCTTTTCACGTTTGATCGCAGAATCTTCCGCCAAGTATGGAGGCCGGGTCCGTATTCTGCCGCCGGAGGTGGCGCATAGGATCGCCGCCGGGGAGGTGATCGAACGCCCCGCCTCTGCGGTGAAGGAGTTGGTCGAGAACGCCCTGGACACCGGGGCTTCGCGGGTGGAGGTGGAGATAGAGGGTGGCGGCGTCTCGCTTATCCGGGTGCGCGATGATGGATCCGGGATGTCGCGAGGGGATGCGCTGAGGGCGGTCCAGGCGCACGCTACCAGTAAGATACAGACCGCCGACGACCTCTCAAGCGTAGCCTCTCTCGGTTTCCGGGGCGAGGCCCTCCACGCTATCGGAGCCGTCTCCTCGTTTACGCTCACGACGTGCGAACCTGGAGCGGATCGCGGCTCCCACGTCCGGGTGTTCGCCGGAGAAGTGGTCGAGAGCGGCGCCGCTTCTCACCCTCCCGGCACGACGGTCGAAGTGCGGGACTTGTTCCTGAACTTGCCGGTGCGGCGGGGTTTCTTGGGTACGGAAAGGTCGGAGACCAACGCCGTCGTTATTGTGGTTTCATCGCTCGCCCTGAGCCGCCCGGAGGTCGGGTTCTTCCTACGCGTGGACAGGCGTGGTGTGCTGACGCTGCCGACGGCCGCTGACTTGCGGGAGCGGATCTCCCAGGTCCACGGCCTGGCGTTGGCGCGGAGCCTGGTACCCCTGGGAGACGAGGCCGTCTGGGGTTTCGTGAGCCCTCTTTCCGTCAGCTTCCCGACCCGCCGTTACCTCCACGTGGCGGTGAACGGTAGGATCGTGGAGCACGACTCCTTCGCTCCGGCGATTGCCAGAGCCTACGCGGACCTACTGCCTAAAGGGCGACATCCGGCTGCTTTCCTGCGGCTGGAGCTCGGCCCCGGTGAGGTCGACGTGAACGTCCACCCGGCAAAGAGCGCCGTTCGTCTGAGGGGTGGACGCTCGATTTATCCGCTGGTTGTCGGGGCCATACGGGCCGCCCTCTCCTCTGAACGCGAAGATGGTCCGACCTCGCCGGATGAGGAGCAGAGTCCGGAGCTTACCTTGATAGGACAGTTCGCCGGACGGTGCATTTTGGCCCAGGAAGGGAACGAACTGGTGATCCTCGACCAGCACGGCGCCCACGAACGCATACTCTACGAACGACTCTCGGAGAACCCGCGCGGCACGGCTACGCCTCTGCCTCGTCCAGCGGTCGTCCACCTACCCGGAGACCTCGCACCGGAGGTTTGGAACTTCGAGGTGGAGCTGGAGGCGCTCGGCTTCGAGGTCGAGCCGTTCGGGGAAGATACTGTTCGTGTTCTCGCGACGCCGGAGACGGTTACTGACGCTGGGGAGGCTCTGGTCTCCGCTCTCGGGGCGTTGGCCGGGGGAGAAGACCTCGCGAAAGCTATGGCGTGTCGGGGTTCGACGAAGTTCGGAGAGAACCTCTCGATAGGAGAGATGGAAGCCTTATTAGAAGACTGGTCGGCGTGCGAGTTCAAGGATACATGCCTTTTACGATGGAAGAACCGCCGCTACCGTTCCCATCGTCGCCGCCCGTAGGCACAGCGTTGAGCTCAATCTCCAGATCGCCGTTTTTACCTACTAGAACTTTCAGCTGCAGTATTTTATAGAGTTGGTGGCACTCCTCGGCGGTGAGCGTGTCCAGCTTCTCTGGTGCCAGGGCCGCGTAGTGTTCGAGTACCGTGTCTCTGTCCGCTTTCATCCGGTCCACGCGCTGCTGGCGGCCTCTTATCGTCTCAAGCTCACGCTCCGCGATCTTACGAGTCTCCTCAAGGCCCGCTATTTCTTCGTCCAACTCCGCATCCGTGATCCTGCCGCGAGCGGAGAGCCTCAAGAATCCACGACGCTCCTCGTCCACTTCCGAGAGCTTGTCTAGCCAGTGCCTCGCTTCAGCATCGGGATCGCCCCGTACCTCATCCCGCTCCATATCTATGGCACGGTCGAGATCGGAGCGGAGTTCCTCGGGATTCAGAAGCAGAGCCCGGACGAACTCCCAGACCTGCTTCTCAAGCTTCGTCGCGCTGGTGTAGCGGGAGTTTTCGCACATCTTCAGGCCGTGGGTATCGTATCCCGAACAACGATAGTAGTAGTAGGTATAGCGGCGGCCGTTCTGGTTCTTGACCCTCCTACGACTTCTGAGTACCCTTCTGCAGACCGCGCACCGGCCGATTCCACCCGAAAGTACCCAGACGCGGTGGCCGGCAGAAGAGGGCACGTGGTTGTCGATTAGCTGTACCCTAGCCGCCTCGACCAGCTCGCGAGATACACCCGAGCACGCCACAGGCACTGCTATCCACTCCTCTTTCGGCCTCAGACGAGAACTGTATTTCTTGGTGTAGCGACGCCCGCCGTCGGTAATCTTCGAGACTTGTTTGGACTTCATCTCCACCCGATTGAACCACCATAGGCCGTAACACTTTGC
>JBBPZK010000233.1:0-3844 GCA_038199155.1 Rubrobacterales bacterium
GAAAGCCTCGCGCTGCTTCTCGGCCCGCTCGACGATCTCGTGGGTAAGAGCCCGGTTGCTCTCGGCCTGGGAACGAAGCTCCTTGATGGAACCGTCTACCATGTTCTGGGCGAAACGAACGTTGCGCTCTTGCAGCGATACTCCGTGATCCACAACCGTCTGGAACGAGTCCTTCGTGGTCTCCGCCAACCTCTCAGCAGCCTTCTCACTCTTGTTAGCCATACTAGCCAACTCCTTTCTCGCGGCCTCGCCGCGATACGTTTACCAAAACTTTAAGCTTTCACGGACCCGTCAGACCCGCTACTCGTCCTTCTCTTTGTCCTCCGGCAACATCGGACGACCCGTATAGAGCCTAAAAAAGGACTCCATCGTCTTCTGGTACTGCTCCAGAGACCTCGCCCAGAAATCCAGGTAGGTCTTCCCGGAGTCCGTGATGGTGTACATCCGGCGAGCCGGTCCACCCTTGGAGGTCTCCCAACTCGACTCAACTATGCCGTCCTTCTCCATCTGCCTCAGCGTCCGATACAACGTCCCAGGGTTCATAGCCTCGAACCCGAAGGCCGACGCCCGCTCCATCAACTCGTACCCGTAGGAGTTCCAGTCCCGGAGCGACAACAGTATTACCGGTACCAACCAATTCTTGGGACGTGCTTCCAACTTGCGCCCCTCTGGTCTTTCCTTGTACTCTTCCTGACTCATATCTCTCTTTTCCGTAACGTATGTGCAGTTTACACATATATACCAACACTGTCAAGGTCGTTGTGAGAACTTTTTTCGGTCAGTTCATTGTAACGTTTTGTCTGCCGGGTCGGGCATTTGGTCTATATATGCGTTACATATATAGTTTGCATCAGGTCTCACTACGGTTAGACTGCGGGAGGAAGGGTTGATCTTTTTGAAGGGAGGATCTCTGGTGGCTGAGTTGGAAGGAAAGGTGGCCGTGGTGACGGGCGCCGGTAGGGGGTTGGGCCGGGCTATCGCCGAAGAGTTGGCGGATAGCGGGGCGCAGGTGGTCGTCAACTATTCGAGGAGCAAGGAGCCGGCGGAAGAGGTCGTAAAGGGGATCTCAAACGGTAGCGAGGACCGGGCGGTCGCCATTCAGGCGGACGTCTCGGACGCGGAGCAGGCGTCGCGCCTCATAGAAGAGGCTGTAGAGCGCTTCGGGCGGATAGACATACTAGTCAATAACGCGGGCATAAACGTGGACAAGACGCTGAAGAAGATGACGCCGGAAGACTGGGACACGGTCGTTCAGGTTGACCTGAACAGTTGCTACTACACCCTCAACGCGGCGATGCCCCACTTCGTGGAGCAGGAGAGCGGCAGGATCGTCAACATAAGCTCCTTCGTGGGGCAGGCGGGCAACTTCGGGCAGACGAACTACGCGGCGGCAAAAGCGGGGATCATCGGTTTCACGAAGAGCGCCGCCCTGGAGCTCGCCCGCTACAACATCACGGTCAACGCCGTCTGTCCCGGCTTCGTGGAGACGGACATGTTGAGCGGCGTCCCGGAGGATGTCGTGAAAGAGCGGATCCTACCGAGGATACCGCTCCGGCGCGTCGGCTCGCCCCAAGAGGTCACCAAAGCCGTCCGTTTCCTGGTCGTGGACGGCGACTACATAACCGGCGAGACTCTCAATATAAACGGTGGGATCTACATGCAGTAGCAGCCCACCCCTCGACCGGAGGTATTTCCGGAATCATCTCGTATTTAGCTGCTCGTCTTCGAGATGGCTCCCTGTCCGGTCCTGTTCGATAGAGTCTTTGAAGCGTGGTGTGGAAGGATCGACCTTCCACATCGCGCTTTGGGCCCTCAGCTTTGGGGTTCTTTTTTTCTGATGGCTCGTTGTATGTGAGCCTGACTTTATGCACGGCGCTGTAGTACGAGGGTGAAGTAGGGTCTCTGCCAGATATGCTCGTTACTGTGTCTCGTCACCGTGGGCTTCGGATATCTGTCGAGATATCGAGAGTCCCGTGCCGCCAGTGGTACAAGCGGGCCTCCCCTATGGAATCGGTCGAAGACGTGCGGCAATTGCTCTTCGGCTGTTCTAGTCTCCGTATCAGAAACTTCCAACTCGACCCTATCCTCGAAATCCCGTGTCGGGACCTCCACCTTCCCAAAGGCGGGAGTGTACTTGATGACGGCACTGTCAAGAGGGGGCTTTATCTCGGCCATCTCGCTGGGCTTCTCGCATCGTCACGTTCATCTCCAGGTCGGCCGCGCGGGTCATGTAGCTTCTCCCTCCATTCCGGTCCTACTTCCAGCCGGTATTGTCGCGGCGGAGGGACGATCTACGACCGCGTATAAACCAGACTACCAAAGCCACGACAACCAGGAGGGCGATGACGATAGCCGCCTTCCCTATAGGTCCGGAGATACGCTCGTAGTTGTTCCCGAGAATGTATCCGGCCGTGGCGAGGAGGGCGCACCAGGGCAACGCTCCGGCAAACGTTAATCCACTGAAGCTCCCAAGACCAATACCGCTCAGGCCTGCTGGAAAGGAGATGTAAGTACGAACCGCCGGCAGCAGGCGTCCGATGAAGATCGCCAGCAGCCCGTGACGGTCGAACCACCTCCTGGCGAGGTCCAGGTGCGAGCGAGAGAGTCCAACCCACCTTCCGGGTCCGAGTAGGAGAGGTTCTCCGAAACGGGCGGCGAGAGCGTAGGCTACGAGCGAACCAACGAGGTTGCCGAGAGCACCGGCGAAGATCACTCCGACCAGACTGAGATGACCCAGGGCGGCGAAAGCACCGGCGAAGGGCATGATGACCTCGCTCGGGAAGGGTATGCCGCAACTCTCGGCGGCCATCAGGATAAAGACGGCGAGCAGTCCATAAGACTCGACGAAGGTGATGAGGGCGTGGGTCATGTGGAAACTCCCCGGCAATCTGTTCTAGTAGCAGTTGTCGTCCTCACCGCCTTCTACCTACGAGCTCTGTTGTTCCGGGCGTCTCGACCGTCGCTGCTACTGCGAGAGGTCCTATACGAGGCCGCTTCGCGGGCCGGACGGGACGGCGCCGTCGCGAAAGCAGTCGTCCAAACGCATACCGCAGCACCACGAAAGCGACGAGCCCTACCAGCGCCCACGGGCCAATAGAGCCCAGGAGTGTCACGACTGGCTTACCAAAGAAGTAAGATAGGGTTCCTATCAGGGTCGCCCAGCTCACTGCTCCCGCCACATTGGCCGCTAGAAACCTCCGGTAGGGCATCATGGATGCTCCCGCTAGCGGACCGGCCAAAACCCTCAGCAATGCTATAAAGCGCCCGAAGAAGACGGTCTTCATTCCGTGGCGGGCGAAGTACCCTTCGGCCCGCGCGAGCTTCTTGGGGGTAATGTGAACGTACTTGCCGTGTCGTTCCAGAAAGCGCCGGCCCCCCTTGCGACCGATGAGGTATCCGAGAGAGTCGCCCACCACCGCGCCGACGACCGCCGAGCCGATCACGAGCGGCAGCGACAGATGTCCGGTGGCCGCCAGGTAGCTGGCGGCGATAAGTGCCGTCTCTCCGGGGAGGGGCAGCCCCATGCTCTCCAGCCCCACGATGGCGGCGATGCCAGGATATCCCAGAGCCTGCAACGCCCCCAGGGCCCAACCGGCTAATTGCCCCACTACGCCTATCATCGAGGCATTCCTTCTTTCTCTATTGTGTTGTCTAGTTTCATAAAGAGCAGTATCTTGCTAAAACCTAAGAGGAGGCTAAGAGCCCGGCGGGATCTCATTGGACCATATCCAAGAGAGGCTTTCCCTTCACACCAGACGAGAAGAGGGGGTGCCGGGATTCCGGCGACGCCCCGTTACAGGACGCACCAGTTTTGTCTTACTTAACCCTCTCGGCCGTGCCCCCC
>JBBPZK010000234.1:0-7524 GCA_038199155.1 Rubrobacterales bacterium
CGATGATGGTCCCGACCCCGTGTGGACTCCTCGCGTCCTGTCGGCGCTCCGACGCGAAGAGGCGCGGGCAACTTTCTTCGTAGTCGCCCCCCTCGCCCGGCGGTATCCGAACCTCATTTCCTCGATGCTGGCGGAAGGTCATAGCGCCGAGCTCCACTGCACGGAGCATATCCGCCACACGGAGAGAGACTTTCGGGGGATCAAAGAAGACACTCAGGATGGACTTGAAACTCTCGACGCTCTCGGCGTCCGTCCGGCGCTATGGCGGCCGCCGTGGGGACTGGTGACGGAGGGGACGCGCGAGGTGGCGGAGGGCTTCGGCCTCAGGCTCGCTCTCTGGGACCTGGATACCCACGACTGGCGCGGCGACAGAGCACCCGAAATAATGGAGAGAATCGGGCCGGGTCTCGCGGCGGGTTCGGTCGTCCTGATGCACGATGGTCTCGGTCCCGGCGCGACTCGGTCCGGGTGCGCGGAGACCGTCGCCCTGGTAGGAGCGCTCGCGGGTCGCGCCCGCTCGCTCGGCTGCGATCTTTCTCCAATCACGGTGCGAAAGGTTGTCGCTTGAAGACAAACGGACGCGTGGACGAAGAAGCCTACCTGCGTCCGGACTACTTCGAAGCGACGCTCGACAGGATCTCCGCCGGCGCCCCAGAACGCGACGCCCACCCGGCTTTTCCAACGGAAGCCTTTCAGGAGCTTGCGGTAGCCGGGGCGCTCGCCCTTCCGGCGCCGGACCCGGTAGAAGAAGTAGGTAGAAGGGCCTCTTTCGCCGAAGAGTGGTCTACGCTCCGGGCCGTTTCGCGGGCCGATGGGTCGGTCGGGCGTATCCTGGACGGTCACTTCAACGGCGTCGAGCGCATAGCAGTCTTGGCCCCCGAGCCGCTGCGCTCCGGGGAACTAGGCGCGGTAGCCGCCGGCGAGCTACTGGTGGGAGTCTGGGGAGCGGATCCGATCCCCGGTGAAGGCGAACCCGCGCGGCTGGTCGACACCTCTGACGGCCCGGTACTCGAAGGAGTCAAGACGTTCTGCTCCGGCTCCACCGGCCTGGACCGGGCTCTAGTGCTCGTCCGAGGCCCGCAGGATAAACCGGCGGGGCCGCCACTTCTCGCTTACGTGGACCTCGGCGAAGGTGTTGAGGTGGACGAGAGTTGGTTCCGGGGCTATGGGATGCGCTCTTCTCAGAGCCATAGGATCGTCTTCCACGAAACGCCGATCCTCGCCATACTCGGCGAGCCCGGCGAGCTATTGCGGGAACCATACTTCAGCCGGGACGCCATAAGGACTGCCGCGACCTGGGCAGGAGTCGTGGATCGAGCAGTAGAGTCGGCGCTCGCGACGCTGGCCGTGAAGAGCGGCGGAGACCCGGATGACATCGTCTCCCTCGCAGCCGGAAAGATGCTCGCCGCCCGGTCAACGATAGACCGCTGGTTCGAGTATGCCGCCGGGCGAGCCGATGCGGACTCGACAGCTTCGCTTTCTTCGTTCTCGATCCACATGCGTCAGTCGATAGCGGCGGCCTGTCGGGAGATCCTAGACGAAGCGAGCCGGGCCTGCGGTTCACGGTCGTTCGCGGTCGCCGACGACCTCGACCGGGCCAAACGCGACCTGGACATCTTCCTCCTCCAGCACCGGCTGGAGCCGGTCCTCACCCGCGCCGGACGTCAAGGAATCCTAGAATAGGAGCCACAGCAGTGAGAGAGCGATTGCAGCGGGAATATTTCGAGGAGCTATACGCCGGCTCCCAGGACCCCTGGGGCTTCGAGTCGAGCGAATACGAGCGGCGCAAGTACGAACGAACGCTCGAAGTCCTCGGTGATCGTCACTTCGGGCGGGCGTTGGAGGTAGGCGCTTCGATCGGGGTATTCACGGCGATGCTCACGCCTCTCTGCGAAGAGCTTCTGGCCGTGGACACTTCGGAGAAGGCCGTCGCCCTCGCCCGCGAGCGGCTGGCAGTTTTCGGACAAGTCCGGGTCGAGCAGCGGACGTTACCGGAAGAGATGCCGCAAGGCCCGTTCGACCTCATCGTCGCCTCGGAAGTCCTCTACTACCTGACGAAAGAACTCGTGATCAAGACACTCACGCTATTTGAAGAAGCGCTCGCGCCGGGAGGCAGCCTCCTCGCCGTTCACTGGCGCAAGCAGACCGAGACCTACCCGCTCCTGGGCGACGAGGTACACGAGTTGCTCGTCCGGGAAACCCGTCTGACCAACACGCGAACGATCGTCGAACCGGAGTACCGCCTCGACCTTTTCGAGGACGAGAGATGAACGAACAAGAGCGCGTCGTGATCGTCGGCGGCGGCCCGGCCGGGCTCGCAACCGCCCGAGCATACCGCCAGGCCGGTGGAAGCGGCTCGGTCATCATCCTGACCACCGAGCCTTACCCGCCATACAACCGTCCGCCACTTACTAAAGACTACCTGCGCGGCGAAACTCCTCGCGAAGACCTCTGGATGGAGCCTGAGCGGTGGTACGAAGAGAACGACGTCGACCTGCGCCTCGCGACGAACGTCCACTCACTAGACCGTGACCGACGAGTAGTCGAGACGGAGAACGGGGAGTTCCCTTACGACGTGTGTGTACTCGCCACCGGCTCGAAGCCTATACGTCTCCCAGTGCCGGGAGCGGAAGACGAAGACATCCTCGTAATGCGGACCATCGAGAACTCGACCCGGCTCCAGTCGAGGGTCGGAGAGGAGAGCCGGATGGTAGTGGTCGGGAGCGGGTTTATCGGTTGTGAAGCAGCCGCCTCACTCTCCATGAGGGGAGCCAGAGTTACGATGGTCAGCCTGGAAGAACGGCCCCAGCTAGAGCGGCTCGGAGAAGAGGTCGCGAACCGAATAGAAGCCTGGCTGGAGGCTTACGGCGTCGAATTACGCCTCGGAGCAGGCATCGAGAAAATAGAGCGGGAGAACGGCGGCTACGAAATTGGGATCGAAGGTGGAAACGGGGTCTCCGCCGAGACGGTGCTTTTTGGGACCGGCGTGAGGCCTAGAACAGAGATCGCCGAGAAAGCGGGCCTTGAGGTAGTTGATGGGGGCGGCATAGTCTCCGATTCATCCATGCGGACGAGCGCACCGGGAGTCTTCGCGGTCGGGGACATCTCTTTTGCCTACAACGAGGCTGCCGGAAGACGCCTGCACGTCGAACACTGGGGCGAGGCGCTCAACCACGGGAAAGTCGCGGGAACGGTTATAGCGGGCGGCGAAGCGGTCTGGAGCGTGGCGCCTGGTTTCTGGTCCACGATGGGAGAACAGACGCTCAAGTACGTCGCCTGGGGCGACGGCTTCGACGACGCCAGATTCGTGGATCACGGCGACGGGGCGTTCACCTGCTGGTACGGTAGCGGAGGCGTATGCGTAGGCGTCCTGACCCACGACCACGACGAAGACTACGAGCTAGGACGGGAACTGGTCGAGTCCGGGGCGCTGCTGCCAGTATGACGCCGGCGCCCGCTCCCCCGGAGAAGGCCCTAAGGGTCTCGGTAATAGTCCCCGCCCGCGATGAAGAGGACCTCGTAGGCGGATGCCTCAGGGCGCTGGCAACCCAGAAGAGCGTCTCCCCGGATGAATATGAAGTCCTTCTCGTACTGGACCGCTGTACGGATGGGACCGAAGGGCGGGCGCGAGAGGTCGCCGATGAGTATCCTCTGTTGCGGCTACATTTCCTGGATGGTCCTGGGAAGGGCGCGGGACACGCCCGGCGGGTCGGCATGGAGACGGCTTGTGGGCGGCTGCTAAGTCTCGGACGCGAGGATGGTTTGATCTCCTCCACCGACGCGGACACGGTGGTCGCGCCGGATTGGCTCGCGGCCCAACTCTCGGCGTCTGAGCGGGGAGCGCGGGCCATCGGGGGAAGGATAGAACTACCGGAAGAAGCGAACCTGCCGGATGAAGTCTCACAATGGAGGACGGAGCAAGGCCACAGGCGGCATCTCGACCTCCTGGAAGACCTCGAAACCGCGGAGGAGTCTCCAGCCCGGACGGAGCACTGGCAGTTCAGCGGCGCGTCCCTCGCCCTGACGGCGGCGACGTACAGAGAGGTAGGTGGTCTCGAACCGCGCGCGGCGCTCGAAGACGAGTACCTGGAGCGCGTCCTGCGTCAGCGGAGCATCCCGATCGAGCGCCCGCTATCCGTGAGGGTCGTGACCTCCGACCGGCTCTCCGGTCGCGCCCACCGCGGCCTCTCTCAAGACCTCTCACTCATCTCCTGGTCCCGCCGTAACACCTTCCACGCCCACGATTTCAGTGAGACGCAGGTACTTTTGATGAAAGACCTGTCGGTGAGCCTTATCGTGCCGGCTCAGACCCTGTCTCGTCGGGAAGACGAATTGGAACGTGCCAAAAGATCGGGGCTTATAGACGAGATCATCGCGCTGGACGACCAGGATCAGACACCAGGATATGGGCCGGTGAGAGGCTTTGGCGACCTGCTTTGGCGTGCGACTTCTACGGCAAGCTGCGAGATAGTGGTTGTCCTGGATCCTACCCACCCGGACCTCTCGTCCATCGCGAGCTTGCTAGGTCCGCTCTTCTCGCGGGACGACCTGTCGATGATCAAGGGTTTTCGTCCCACACCGGACTCGAACTTCGACTATCTCTCCGAGCTGGTAGCGCGGCCCCTGATCAACCTGTACAACCCGGAGCTTGCAGGCTTCCTGAAACCACTCTCGATAGAACTCGCGGTGAGACGCGCGCTCCTCCAAAAGCTTCCGTTTCCAGTAGGAGAAGGCGCCCGCTTGAGCCTGCTGATCGACGCAGCCAAAGAAGCGAGCGTACAAGCTCTGGCCCAGGTAGAGTTGACCGGAGACACTCCGCAAGCGTCTCCAAATTCCAGCGAAGCAGCATACCAGATCACCACAGCAGCGGCGTCCCGCGCGATGAAGCAGGAACTGCTGGACGAATACGCCCCAGGTCCACTGGTGCTGCCTCTCCCGGACCGGCTTGAGTCGCGGCAGGTCGCCCTGGAAGAACGCCCGCCTCTGATCTCACTCTGCAAGGCCCGCGAGCTTAGAAGCTAGTTGGCTTTCTCCTCGCGATACTCTTCTATGCTCTGGTAGACCTCATCGGGCATCTCCAACTCGTTGTAGATATTGCAGGAGTCTGGGTCGTCGGGGTTCGGGCAGATATCGAAATCTTGCTGATTCTGCCACTGCAGGATACGGTCGCGCCGGGGCGGACTGTAGCCTTTATCCTCGACCTGTTGGACCAGGGCGCGCATCTCTTGCTCGTTGGCGTCGTTGTCTTTGGTCAGAAGCTCTACCAACTCGTCGTTACCCATGAAATAGCGTCCGATCATGGCGAACGTAAGCCGTCCGTAATGTCCGATGTCCTCGCCCCGATCCAGAGCGTCCAGAATGTGGCTCATCATCGGGCTCTTACGCAAATCTTCTACAGGCATGGTTTCTCCTCTCTTTTGGGTCCTTTTGAGAAAACTAGAGGAGTTCTCCCGGCTTACGGTGAAAGGGTCTACAAGTAGAACGCCATAGTCATGCTTTTCGTTACCCGAAAGTGGTCTCTATGAGCTCCGGCAGCAACTCGCCCGCCAGTCCCCTCAGCGAGTAGGCAGCATGCGCGGTGAGCGAAGTCTCCTCCGCGTTCACCTCGATTACCGTCGCGCCGTTTGTCAGAGCCTTGTAGGGAAGAGAGGCGGCAGGATACACGGCTCCCGATGTCCCGATAGAGAATAACAACTCGCACTCTCTCACCGCCTGGGAAGCCCGTGACACAGCTTCTTGAGGCAACGCTTCACCGAACCACACGACGTCCGGGCGAAGCGGAGCGCCGCAGCGCGGACAGGGTGGCGGCGCTTCGTCCGTCTCCGGCGTCTCTACGATTACGTCCTCCACCGAACACTTCGAGCGCCGGATGTTGCCGTGAAGCTCCAATACGCCCGTGCTGCCGGCTCTCTTATGCAGCCCGTCCACGTTCTGGGTAACGAGGGTGAAAGAAGGGACCAGACTTTCGAGCCGGGCGAGCGCCAGGTGTCCGGGATTGGGACGGGCTTTCTCGACCAACGCCCGACGCCAAGCGTACCACTCCCAGACGAGGCGCGGATCTCGCCGGAAAGCCTCGGGCGTAGCTAACTCTTGCGGTTCGTAGCGAGCCCACAACCCGGTCCGAGCCTCCCGGAAAGTCGATACGTCGCTCTCGGCGGAGATGCCAGAGCCAGTCAGGGCAACGACCCTCTGGGCTTCTTGGAGGGCCGAAACCAGAGACGAAGGGAAGCGTCGGGTCTCTTCGATCAAGCCTCTACAGCGCGCAGGAGATCCTCGGCTCCGGAACTGACGTCAATCTCTCGCTCCTCGCCAGAGCCCATGTTCCGGAGCTTGCAGGCTCCGTCGCGCAACTCGTCTTCCCCGATCACAACCGTCCACGTAGCCCCGGAGCGGTCGGCCTGCCGGAACTGCCCTTTTGCGCGCCGCCCGGCGAAGTCCATCTCACAAGATATGCCTTTCCCGCGCAGAGCACCGGCTAGGCCGAGCGCAGGGAGACGGGCTTCCGGTGAGAGCGTCACGAAAAATACGTCCAGGGAAGACTCCTCTTCCCGTGCGCTCGCGGCGAGCAGGATGCGTTCGATACCGCTGCCGAAACCGATGCCCGGCACGTCAGGCCCGCCGAGATCCGCCACGAGGCTGTTGTAGCGACCACCTCCTCCAACCGTGTCCTGCGCCCCGAGAGAGGCGCTCTTGAGCTCAAAGACGGTCGAGGTATAGTAGTCGAGCCCCCGCACGATCCGCTCGTCGATCTCATACGGCACCCCGAGCGTCCCGAGCGCCCCGGTAACGACTTTCAAGTGCTCGGCAGCCTCGGGGCTCAGGAAATCACGCATCCTGGGCGCCTCGTTCAAGAGTTTCTGCGTGCTCTTATCTTTCGAGTCAAGGATACGCAGCGGGTTTGATTCGAGCCGCTCCACCGAATCGCGGTCCAGGTCGGCGCGGCGACCTTCGAGAAAATTCTTCAATTCCGGCAGGTAGTTTCGCCGGGTTTCGAGGTCGCCGAGGTTGTTGAGGTAAACAGTTTCTTCCCGGACGCCGAGCGCGCGGTGGAAGCCGTAGAGCAACGCTATCACCTCGGCGTCTACTAGCGGATCGTCCGACCCGAGCACCTCAGCTCCGACCTGAACGTGCTGACGGTAGCGTCCTTTCTGCTGGCGCTCGTGGCGAAACATCGGGCCGATGTAGAACATCTTGACCGGCTGGGCCTGCTTGTAGAGGCCGTGCTCGATGTAGGCTCGCACGACCCCGGCCGTTCCCTCCGGCCTCAGCGCGAGGTCCCGTCCTCCCTTGTCCTGGAAGGCGAACATCTCTTTCCGCACGATATCCGAAGCCTCGCCGCTACTCCGAACGAAGACCTCCGCCTCCTCGAAGACGGGCATGCGGACCTCCGCGTAGTTGTATCGTCGAAAGAAATCCCGCGCCACAGCCTCGGCCCAGCGCCACAGATCCGGCCTCTCATGCGGCTCCTGCCGCGAAGAATCACCGGGGTAAACGTCGTATGTACCCTTCGGCCCCCGGTAGCTC
>JBBPZK010000235.1:0-3173 GCA_038199155.1 Rubrobacterales bacterium
CTACTCAGGATACGGCAGTCCACCCGCCGGAACACTTCCAAAGCTGGTAGAATACTTTTGGACACAATGACACGTTGGAGGCTTAGGTGACAAGGGTAAGACTATCGGTGGACGTGGAGCCGGAGCTGAGGCGGCGGGTAAGGATGGCCGCGGCGAGCAAGGACCAGTCGGTCAAGGAATGGCTTGAGAGTGTCCTCGAGCGGGAGCTAGGGAACCTTGGCCGAACTCCGGAGGATATAACCTGGTTGGAGAGTGATCTGTCGCATCTTGGTGAGTTTGAGCCCTACGAGTGGGTCGAGGGTGAGCTTGACGACGGTATCCCCGTAAGGCACGAACCGGGGCGCGGGTTGCGGATCGAGGGTAGCAAGGAAAGTGCCTGACTCACACCACGCTTCTGGTGCTGGTCCACTCGCGGTCGGCGATGTGATCTCCGCGCTATTCCCGGATCATTTCCCCACCGGCCCGGAACAGCAAGGGTACAGGCCAGCGGTGGTGGTGGGCTCGCCCGAGTGTCTGGGAACGCCGCATTTCGAGCTTCTCGTGGTCGTTCCAATCACGACGGACCGGGGCCTGGCATGGTCGGAGCGCAGCCCCGAGCTGTACCCTCCTCTGGAGCCAGGAACCGCACGGCTACGCTCGCCTTCGATCTGTCTGCTAGACCAGGTCCGGGCCATAGGCAGTGAGAGAGTGCGTAACTATCGTGGGACGCTGACGGCCGAGCAGTTCGGCCCGATCCACGAAGGGCTGCGAAGCATGTTCTCCTTCGGTAACGGATCGTGAGTGTCCGGCGCAGTGAGAGCGTGCCCCGGCCAAAGAGCGCCGAATGCAGGGAAGTAGAGTAAGGTGCCAAGACCCGACGATCACAACAATATACCGCGGGCACGGATACGCAGCCTGATCTCCCGAGAGTGGGAGGAACCAAGCCGGACGCTCCGGGGCGCCGAGTTCGCCAGGAGACGCGGCGTGAGGTACGCAACTGTTGGCAAATGGCGCAAGAAAGGCAGGCTTCCTGAAGCCCGGGGCGGCGGGGCAGGCGGCGCTCCGGTCTTTATCCTCGAGGAGGCAACGGTGCTCGACGGCGACCTGGCCGCCGGCTACCCTTCAGGCCTCGCGCTCGCACTGCATTGGTATCGACACGCCACCACCTCCGCCGAGAGAGGTTACGCGATCTCGCGGGCCATCAACGGCTTGCCCCCGGACCTTGCCTCGTGTTTCCTTGACACCGCCGCCCGGTGGGAAGAACGAGCGGGGGCCGATGTCTGAGCTGGTGCCCTTCGTGGACAAGCCACAGGCGGCGGAGAAGACCAGCCCGCCACTGGTTTCGCCCACGGCTTCGCCTTTGGAGCGGCTGGCCGAGATCGTTCCCGCAGGACCCGAGGCCGTGCCGGTGGAGATCCCCGGTTTTCCGGGGGCCACCTCCAACTTCTCCGGCGCTACCTTAGACAGCCATCTCATAGACTTGTGGCTCCGCAACAAGACCCTAAAGACCCGCCAGGCCTACGCCAACGAGCTTGAGCGCTTCTTCGACGTAACCGGGAGCAAATCGCTCGGGGCGACCACCCTCTCGGACCTCCAGGAGTTCGCGGATTTGGCCGCCAGGACTTTCGCACCGAGGACCCAGAGAAAGATGCTCGCGGCGGTGAAGAGCCTCTTCTCCTTCGCCCACAAGACAGGGTACATGCCCTACAACGTGGGAGCTGTTTTGCAACTGCCGGCCGCGAAGGATGACCTGGCCGAGCGTGAGTTGACCGAGGCAGAGGTACATCGAATAATCAACCTGGAGCCAAACGACCGAAACCGCGTCTTGATGCTAGTCCTGTACGCGGGAGGCCTCAGGCGGGAGGATGTGACTCGCCTGAAGTGGCGCGATGCCAAAGGGCGCGACGACGTACATCCGGGCGCGGGACAGATCACAGTCTTCGGCAAGGGAGGAAAGAGCGGCAACGTCCTGCTCCCCCCCGCCGTCTACTCTGATCTACTCGCCCTCCGAAAGGTCGATGACGAGGGAACGCTCGCGGACCTCACCGAGCCGATCTTCCGGAGCCGCAAGAGTAAAACGCGGCGCGGTGGGCACCTCGATGTGTCGCACGTGAACAGGATCGTGGGGACGGCAGCCAAGCGGGCTGGCGTGGAGGGCAATGTATCACCACATTGGTTCAGGCACTCTCACGCCACCCACGCCGAGAAGCGGGGCGCGAAACTCTCCTTGATCCAGAAGACGTTGCGGCACTCCTCCCTTGAGACCACCGGGCGATACCTGCACGCCAACCCTTCCGAGTCCTCGGCGATGTATCTGGGTCTGTAGCGGTCGCGGTACCAGGGTGCGCCTGGAGAGACGGATGCTAGAGAACCCCGGACTCCCACCCGCGAAGGTTAGTCGCCGCTGGGGCCAATGGAGGCACCCGCTCCGCTCTGGGTTACGATCTCCATTTTGAGCATCTTGCCCTCGGCAACCGCATCACGCACCAACAGCTCCAGCACCCTGGCCTGTGAGACTCGCCAACCCTCCGAGAGCCGTTGAAGGTCCTCAAGCACCTCGGGATCGAGGCGGAAGTTTCGAGATACCTTAGCCATTTTTCGCCACCTCAGCCAGGTGAGAGCTAACGACGCGATCCAAACCCACAACCTCCAGCGTTTCGATGTCCACTAGCTTGGAGGCAAAGGAGTCCATCTCCAAAGAGACCACGACCCCCGCCTCATCGTAGTGGAAGACCATGCCGCGCTCGACCTCTCTGCCATAAGCCTCCTCGCCTTCCCTGAAACGAATATACAGGCTGTCCGTATCCGGGTAATACTCTACCTTCAAGACCTCTCCTTCTCTTTCCTGACCGTATAACCTTCATCGAAGAACGCGTTCAGCAGTCCGGTGCCATCCTCCGTAACTATCACCCTGAGATATCTCCTCTTGCCCTCCGGCCTGGCCCAGTACCGCCACCTGTTGTCCTCCGGCTGCTGCTCACGCTCGGAGTAGTTGGCGACGACCCACTCGCATAGCTCCTTGTCGATGCCGTCCCTGATCCTGGAAGGATTGTTCAGTACCCGACGCTCGAAGTACGATGTAACTTCCATATTCACATAGTACCACAAGCGCGCCACATATGAACACGCTATTAGAGTCGTGAGGAGGTGGTTCACCGGTAGGAGTAAGATCCAATCTGGGCTTGATACGGTTA
>JBBPZK010000236.1:0-8743 GCA_038199155.1 Rubrobacterales bacterium
CTTGAGTTCCGGCGACACCGAGCGGGACCCGAGGACGGACCGCGAAGCCTGCCGCAAGATCGGGGCCCGCTCCATGCTGGTAGTTCCACTTCGTCACGCGGAGAAGGTGGTGGGGGTGTTGAAGGTCTTCTCCACCCGTACCCACGCCTTCGACGACGGAGACGTGAATACCCTACGGCTCATGGCCGGATTGATCGCCGCCGCCATGAGCCACACCGCAGAGTTTGAATCCAGGCAGGCTCTGCTCGCCGAACGAACCCTGGCGCTGACCCGGGCGCGGGAGAGCGAGGCCCGCTTCCGGGCGGTCTTCGACCAGGCGGCCGTCGGCATAGCGCAGGCCGACCTCAAAGGGAACTGGACCAACGCCAACCAGAGATTTTGCGACATACTCGGCTACGAACCAGAAGAAATAACAGGGGTGAGCTTCCGCGATCTCACGCATCCGGACCACCTCTCCGCCGACGAAGATAGCCTCGGGTTTCTGCTCTCCGAGCGCACGGGATCCTACTCTGTGGAGAAACGATACACGTGCAAGAATGGCGCCTATCTGTGGGTGGCCGCTACCGTTTCTCTTGTGAGAGATAATTCGGGAAATCCAGATTACTGCCTGGTGATCCTGCAAGACATAAGCGAGCGCAAACGCGCCGAGGAAGCTTTGCTGGAGATCCGGGAAGGAGAGCGTCGCCGTATCGCCCGTGACCTGCACGACGTGGTTCTCCAGGACCTCGCGGGCGTACTACAGACGATGCAGGCCGCCCGGATACACTCTTCCCGGGAAGAGTCGAAGTACGACCTCGACCGGGAGATTGAGGCTCTGCGGCACGCGACGAGGGGTGTACGCGAAACTATTCATGACCTGCGGGTCGATGGCGGCCAGCCGTTTGTAAGGAGCGTCAAGGCACTGTTGGAGTTCAACCGTCAGGTATCGCCGGAGCGCCAAATAAGCCTGGAGGTGGCCGACGACTTCCCGCGAGAGCTTCCGGACGACATGAGCGTCGAGCTGCTGCGCGTCGTCCAGGAGGCGCTCGTCAACGCCCGCCGTCACTCGAACGCCAGGAAGGTTACGGTAACGCTCGAAAAGCATGGGAAGAACATACGGACCGTAATCTCCGACGATGGCCGGGGCTTCGATTCAAGCTCCGTCAGGGAGGGTATGGGCCTCATAGGCACGCGGGAACGGGTCCTGTCTCTAGGCGGGGAGCTCGAAGTCGACAGCAAGCCGGGGATAGGCACTTCCATCGTCGCGAGGGTACCCTTACATCACGAAGAGTCCTAGAAAGGACCGAGACTCTCAAGATCGACCAGACCTTTTCGGATAGCGTAGATGACCGCCTGAGTCCTGTCGAAGATGTGAAGCTTTTTGTATATATTAGAGGCGTGATTGCGTACCGTCTTCTCTGAGATTCCCAAGACCTGGGCGATCTGCTTATTGCTCTTGCCCTGGGCGAGAGCTTTTATTACCTCAAGCTCTCTCTCGGTCAAGGATGGGGTGATCTGCGTATCTTTATCGCCGATGCCCTCGAAGGTCGAGAGCATCTTCTTCGCGATGTCGGGGGCCATAATGGTGTCGCCAGCGTAGACAGTGCGGATCGCCCGCGTCAAGCCCTCCGGTGTGCAGTCTTTTAGGATGTATCCTTGGGCACCGGCCTTGATGCCACGATAGACGTGGGTGTCGTCGGCGTGCACGGTCAGGATGAGGATCACGGCGTTCGGCATCAGATCCCGTATCCTACGCGTGGCGGAAACCCCGTCCATCACCGGCATGGAGATGTCCATGAGCACCACGTCTGGCTCCTCCTTGAGACACAGTGCCACCGCCTCCTCGCCATCATGTGCTCCCCCAGCAAACTCGAGATCCGGCTGGGCGCTTATGATCCTGGACAACCCGTCGGCGAAGAGCCGCTGATCGTCCACCACCGCCACCCGGATTGTAGTCTCCTCACCCAAACTCCCTGCTCCTCCCAAAGGTCTTGAGCTACACTATAAAGTTATATTGTCACACCAGGACCAAAAAATCGAGGCCTGGCGCCCGCTGGAGGGGGGAGATGTGCGAGCGCCGACCTTGCTAATGCTCCTTAATAATGGCCCAACCTCGCAGGTACCGCATGAGGCTTTTGGCGCACTCGTGGCTGGGACATTTGTCCAGGTCGGACGAGAAAGCGGCAACAGGGCACCTTTTACGAACTGTATCAGAAGAGATTGAAAGGCTCAGACCCTCGTAAAGATGCCCCACACGAAACCTCTCGAACCGGATTATCGATCGTGGCTGGCCGTGAAAGCTACTCCGGACCTCGCGCTCCTAGGAGGGTCCAAGATACCGTCACCGCCGGCCTCCGGACGCCGGGGAGGCATCATCTCGCTCGCATACCCGAGGCGAGAGCACTCCGAACACCCGCCGCCCTGGCAGGTGGAACTTGACCGGTCTTGACCGGCCCAAACGTGGCCCGATGTCGGAGATGATGTCCCGTTTGCTCGTAGCCGTTAGCCCTTGCACGCATGCTCAGATGTCTAGCTCCTTATCCAGATGTCCGCAAAAAGGTCAGTATTTCGTTTGGGAGAGCGTCAGCCACCCTCCGGCCAACGTAGCTTCGGAATAACGCGCTATCTGTTTGCCTCTACGAACCATTCCTGGTTGCGGCCAACTTCATGGTCTCTACGATTAACCAAGATCACGCCCGAAGCCAGTCGGCCCGGCAATAGCCTATATTCTGAATAGATAACTTGAAGGCGCTTACGAGACTCATGTAAAGTTACTTCAAGCCCTTAGAGATGGAGGAACAGATATGGTCCCAAAATCTGCGCTGGATGAGCGTGAGGCTTTATCTCTCACCAGATGTGTCGCCCATGTACTGGGTGTGGACCAGTCAGAGGTTCCCGGCGACGGCGGTATCCGTCTGCGTCAGTGGCTCGCCCTCTGGAACCTCGGGTTGGTCCCCGTCGAGTCTCCTGGAGACTTCGTGTGGCCGGGACGTTTCCTCGGTTGTAGGGGCGGTTCGCATACCTGGGCCGTGCTGTTTGGCGTGCCGCCGGGCGTCGTCTTTGATCCCGCGCCGGATGCAGCGTCGGATGTCATAGACGCCGCGTTCGTACTGGCGGCGCACAATCCGCGACTGGAGATCGGCTTTGATGGGACGGCGCGGCCATCGAAGGCGGGCGTCGTCGAGTGGATCGCAGTCTCGGAGAAAGCCGAGGGGCAGATGATAGCCGTGCCTTCGGCGGAAGCGCTGGTGGGACGTGGGCTCCGGGGCGACCGGTACGCGCGCGGCGCGGGCACGTTCTCGGACCCGGATGGCCGAGGCTACGATCTTACGCTGATGGAAGCCGAGGCTCTGGAGGAGTTGGCCGCAGGCGGCGTGGAGATCTCGCCAGCCGAAGCGCGCCGCAATCTCGTAGTGCGGGGCATCGCGCTGGACGATCTCGTTGGGAAACCGTTCCGGGTCGGCGAAGTCGAGTGTTTCGGCCAGCGTCGTTGTGAGCCGTGTGCGCACCTGGAAAAGCTCACGCAACCCGGCGTGCTACGCAGTCTCGTACACCGGGGCGGACTACGCGCCGACGTACTCTCGGACGGTGAGATCCACGTCGGAGATCAAGTCGAAGCTCTGCATGACCAAGAGCCTAACTCCCATTCGGCCAGCGGAGCTTCGGAATAACGCGCTCCCCGTAAGCCCGGATGAACTCTTCCTGGTTGCGGCCGACGTTGTGAACGTAGACTTCGTCGAAGCCGAGGTCCACGTATTTCTGGATGTGCTCCTGATGCTCGTCCAAGTCGGCGCTCATCAGGACGCGGCTCTTGAAGTTCTCGACGCTCACCTGGTTCGCCATCGCGGCGAAGTCTTCGGGGTTGCGGATGTCGCCTTTCGGGAAGGGCATCCCGCCGTTGGGCCACTCTTTTACGGCTTGTTGTTCGGCTTCCTCTTGACTTTCGGCGTAGGAGACGTGCAGTTGGATCATGCGCGGCATCTCAGACGGGTCCTTGTCTCCTCTGCGCGCTCCCTCCTCAAACTTCTCCATGAGCATCTTTATCTTGTCGTCCGGCGCCCCTACGGTGATGATGCCGTCGCAGAACTCCCCTGTCCTGCGGCTCTGCAAAGGTCCGGCCGTCGCCACGTAGATCGGCGGCGGAGTATCGGGCATCGTGTAGAGTTTAGCGCTCTCCAGCTTTATGTGATCCCCGGAATACTTGACGATCTTCCCTGAAAAGAGCCTGCGGATGACCTCGATGGACTCCATCAAGATACGCAGCCGCGTCGGGGCCTCAGGCCAATACTCGCCGACGACGTGCTCGTTGAGCGCCTCACCGGCGCCGAGCCCGAGCCAGAAGCGCCCCGGATACATCGCCTCCAGGGTCGCGGCGGCCTGGGCGATTATGGCGGGATGGTAGCGGAAGCCGGGCGGGGTGACGCCGGTCCCGAAGCGGAGGTTCGTAGTCGCGCCGAGGGCGCCGAGCCAGGACCACACGAAGGCGCTCTGGCCCTGGTCAGGTGTCCAGGGATGGAAGTGGTCGGAGGCCATTACCGAACCGAAACACGACTCCTCGGCGACCTTGCAATATTCCAGCAAATCCGTCGGGTGGAACTGCTCGAACATCGCCGCGTATCCGATCGTGCCCGTGTGCTTCACGCTGCCTCCTCTATATAAGGTTCTGAAGCTGATTATACGGTCGGTTGGAAGAGATGGACTAGAAGTGGTCCGGCGGCGAGACCCACGGGTCGCCGGGCTGGAAATACTCTTGCAGGAGGTCAAGGGCTCTGTCGGAACTGAACCCCACGAGCCCGTGATGAACGAGTTGCTCGACAGTGAGGTATCCGGTGTAGAGTTGGGCGAGCCGGCGCACGTCGAGCGAGACACGGTCCTCCGTCTCGGTGCCGCAGATGACCTCTCCTCCTCCGATGGTGTACTCTCCGGCGTTCTCCGGGAGCACGTCGTCGGCGATTTCGAGGACGAGCGGTTCTTGCAGGTCGCGTTTCAGGAGGTTCAAAGCTCCCTCTACGTTAACGAGACGCAGCATGAACTCCGGGGAGATTTTGGCTTCAACGTACGAGCTTCGCAGGTAGGGGTGTAGTGGGCTGTTGCGCGAGGTCGAGTGCTTTATCTCGAAGACCAGCGGGTCCTGGGCGGCGAGAAAGGAGATCAGGGCATCGTGGGCTCCGGTTGTGGAAGATACCAACTCCGAGACCTTTAGATCTCGCTGCGGCTTCCGGTCCCGCCACCCCGACATCTTGTAGATGAGATACCCCTCGACGCGCCCGTCACTCTCGTAGACGGCGGCCTCTCTCCCCCTGCTCCAGAAACTCTCGCTGCGCCACCACACCTCGCTCCGGCGCACGCAGAGCTGGTGAGACGAGGCTTCAGACTCGAAGATTTTCATCATGCGCGGCAGGTCTTCCTCGCGGTAGGCTCGGACCTGTTTCTGCTCGTCGCTCGTCGGGAGGTCGGTCGGTTTGAGGGTGTATGAGACGGTCTCGCCGGCCAGTTCGTAGCCGAAGGAACGGTAGAAGGAATGGGCGAAGGGCCAGAGCATCGAGATGTGGACGCCGCGCTCTCGCATCCCGGCTAGAGCGGCGCGCAACAGTTGCCCGGCGTGGCCGCGACGCCGGTAGGCTGGATGGACCATGACCGCCGAGACACCGCCCATCAGCGCGTGGTCGCCGTCGAGGTGGACCTCCATCGACAGGACCGTGGCGCTCGCCCGGACTTCACCATCCTCCTCGATGAGGTATACCCGATCAGGATCAAGCAGCGGGTTCTTCTCCGGGTCGAAGTACTCTTCCCAGTCCGAAACGTTCTCACCGAAGGCCAGAACCCCGAGACGTGCCAGCGCTCCTCGGTCTTCGGGCCGAAACTTCCTTACTTCCAAATCTCCTCCGAAAGTCGCCTGCGCAGGGATTCTACCGGAGGGGCGCGAGGATCATCGACTCTTTTTCTCTCTTTCTCCGGCAAGCTCCGACGCCCGCTCCACTGACTCCGCAACCCAGCGACACCACTCCGCGTAACCCTTCTCGTAAATTATGCCGCGCCGCAGCGTCGCGTAGGAGGCGAACCGGGAAGTTTCCGGACGGGCGAGGTCCTCTCCCCACTCACCCTCCATCCATGCCCGTGTCTCCTCGTATGAAGCGAGTTGCTCCTCGTGACGAAGCTCCTCATCTCGAAACATCCGCGCCGCCTTTTCCGGTTCCGCGAGCCAGATAGAGTATGCCTTGAGCACCAACTCCTCCCGAGTAGGTCTCGGAGAAGGCGGTTTCGTCGCCCATACTTTGAGTGCCTCCAAACCATCCGGTGTGATCTCGTAGACTTTCTTGTCCGGACGCTCCTGCTGCTCGACTACGCGGTGCGTCGCGTAACCATCCTCTTCCAGCCGGGCGAGCTCCGGGTAGATCTGACTGTGCCTCGCACTCCAGAAGTTCCCAACTCTCCCCCGCATTCTCTGCGTAAGGTCGTACCCACTAAGCGCCTCCTGCGCCAACAATCCGAGGATCGCATACCCGAGCGTCGTCATCTTCCTCCAGAATTTCTCGTTATGTCACTCTTGACATATGTCTGTGTAGCTTGTAGATTATTATATGTCAGCATTTACATAAAGGCTTGGTTAGAGAGGAGGCAGGTATGTGTGGCAGATCAGTTACCAGGGGTGGTGCGGAGTTTGTTCCGGGGCGTCGTCACGGCGAGTTTTTCGGGCTAGATACGGAGAGGATGGGTTCGGGGTCGAAGGTTGCGGTGGCGCTCTCGGTGCTGGGGTCCGTTGCGTTATCCGGGGTGATGTTGGTCGTGTTCGTGCCGAATTTGTGGTGGATCTTCACCACTTACTTCTGGATCTCCTTCCCGGCTTTCGGGATGTTGGGGAGCGGCGTCGCCGGGTTGGGCGCGGGACGTCCGGTGCGAGTTTCGGAGGAAGCGCGGGAGCGGGAATTGCTCATGGCGCTGGGCGCGCGGGGTGAGATCTCCGCCGCCGGAGCCGCTACGGAGACTGCGATGACAGTGGCGGAGGCGGACGGGATGCTCAAAGAGCTCGCCGAGGCCGGACACCTGGAGGTACGGATACGAAACGGCGGCCTCTTCTACGCGCTGTGGAACGAGCAGAGCGAAGAGAGGGTCGAGATAGGAGGAGCCGCGTGAGTCGCGCGTCGCGCTTGACAGCGGGCGTGTTGCTGATCCTCATACCCGCCGTCGTCTACGGGGGAACGAGTATTCTTTCGCTGCTGATCGGCGGTTCGGGGTACGCGGACAACGAGCTTCGTCAGGACCTGTGGCGCGCCGGACACGCCCACGCGGGCGTGCTGCTAGTGCTGTCGCTGGTAACGCTGCGATACGTGGACGAGGCAAACCTCCCGGAGAGATTGAAGTCGCTGGCGAGGCACTCTGTTCCGGCAGCGGCGGTGCTGTTACCCGCCGCTTTCTTCCTCTCGGTACTCTCCCCGGAGGCGACGGAACCGAACGCCCTGATCTACCTGGCCTACGTCGGCGCGCTGTCCCTGGCCGTCGGGCTCCTCACGCTCGGCGTCGGTCTTATCCGGAGAAAGCCCGCGTAGAAAAAATGTTCGAGGTACGAGTAGAGGGGAGTACGAAGTGGCAAGCGTGATCAACGGGCGCTACACGGCCCGGATGGACGAACCGTTCGTGGTGTTTACGATCGGGATGAGGATCAACAACCTGTTGGCGGTCAACAAGTGGATGCCGGTGGCCCGTTCCATGGGTCCGATGCTGCGCGAATTGTACCGGAGCCCGGAGAAAGGATTCCTCGGTGGAGAGACTTTCCTGTACTGGCGCGGTATCGCCCTGATCCAGTACTGGCGCTCCTTCGAAGACCTTGAGAAATTCGCCCGCGACCCGGAAGATGAGCACATGCCCGCCTGGCAACGTTTCAACCGGAACGTCCGCTCCGACGGAAGCGTCGGCATCTTCCACGAGACCTACATCGTGGAACGCGGAAATTACGAATCCGTCTACGCCAACATGCCCGTCTTCGGCCTCGCCAAAGCAACCGAGCAGGTGCCGGCCGTCGGGGGCCGCGAGACCGCCCGGCGTCGCCTGATGCGCGGCGAGAACGAACCGGCCGTGCCGACGCCCGAGTAGCGTAACAGCAGGAGATCCGAGCAGGAGATTGCCCTATATATTGGAGATCGATCCCATCCGAAGTTCGCTCGAAAGAATGCCAGAGGCGGGATGGAGTATTCTCTGACCACTGCAACTGGAAAGGAGGAGTATAAGTGCCCGGCTCGGTCGGTGTCCTGCTAGCGGCGGCTGTCATTTCGTTCGCGGTCTACCGCCGTTACCGGCGGACCGTCGGGCGGCAGAAGCTCTCTCCGAAACGGGTGATACTCAGGGTTGTCCTGCTCTGTGCGGCGGGCGTCTTTCTGGGGCTCACCGTAGTCGTCAGCACGCTCGCACTGGTCGAGGTCCTGATAAGCCTCGCGCTCGGGCTCGCGGCCGCATACCTGGGCCTCCGGCTCACGAAGTTCGAGAGCGCGCCCGAGGGAGAATTTTATACCCCGAACACCTACGTCGGCCTCGCCGTCTTCGGCGTCTTTATAGCGCGGCTGCTCTACCGTTTGATCTTCGAGTTTCAGACGGGTCCACCAGCCCAGACTACCAACGGCAACCCCTTCGTGGGCTTCGGGAACAACCCGCTCGTCGCCGCCCCCTTCTTCCTGCTCATCGGTTACTACGCTTTCTACTACGGAGGTGTCCTGATCCATTCCCGTATGCTCCGGGATGACGGACACACCAAGCAAGAGTAGAAGTCCCC
>JBBPZK010000237.1:0-8801 GCA_038199155.1 Rubrobacterales bacterium
CGGTTTGAAGTTCACGAATTTCGAGGGGTGCCGGTTATCGTTGATGGTGGTCACAACCTTCCCGGCCTCGAAGCCGCCCTTGCTGGAATAAGGAGCGTCTACGGCGAGCGGCCGCTCGGGGTCGTGTTCGGCTGCTTGCGGGACAAGAATATTAGAAGTATGCTAGCTGCGTTAAAGAAAGAGGCTTATTTGCTGGCGTTGTCACGCCCGGCGAATGAGCGGGCGGCGGACCCTGCGTGGATCCAAAGTGAGTACGCACCGAGAGACTGTAGAGAGAGGCGGGCCAGGATGATAGAAGATGCTGGAGAGGCGCTGACAGTAGCCGCCGGGGAGATGGAGCCCCTGGGTGGCGTCGTGCTGGTCACGGGATCTCTGTATATGAGAACCGCAGTATCGGAGGCGCTGCGTGAGGTATAGCGCCGCTGCCGCGCGGGAGGTCTGCCGATGAGCGGCGCGCCCGTTATCCTTCAGTCCACGGACCCTTTCAAGGTCATCCGGAACATCCTGGAGAGTCCGATCCTCCGTATAGCGGGCCAACTCTTGTTGTTGCTCATCGGGATATTGTGGCTCGCACTCGTGTACTGGACCTTCGCCGACGCCCGCAGACGGGGCGCCATATGGCCGCTCTGGGGAATAATCGCCATCGTCTTCCCGTTTCTGGGGACGCTGGTCTATTTGATCGTACGCCCGCCTGAATATGCGCTCGACGCCCGTGAGAGGGAGTTGGAGTTGGCGGTCCTGGAGCAAGACTTGCGTAACCGGGTGGTGTTGTGCCCCAACTGCCGCTCAATAGTGCAGAGCGACTACCTCATCTGCCCGGAGTGCAACTGGGAGTTGAAGAAACCGTGCGTCTACTGCGAGCGACCGCTAGACCTCAAATGGAAGATCTGTCCGTTCTGCACGACGGACCAGCGTACCGGCAAATCCGAACTATAGAAGGAGACGAAGATGGAACAGACTCTTGTACTCGTAAAAGGAGACGGTGTAAAACGCCGCCTGATAGGTGAGATCCTGCGTCGCATAGAGAGCAAGGGCATGGATATTCGGGAGATGCAGCTCATGAGCGTGAGCCGCGAGCTCGCCGAAGAGCACTATGCAGAGCACCGCGAGAAACCCTTTTTCGAGGAACTCGTGGAGTTCATAACCTCGACCCCGGTCGTCGCCCTGCGCGTAGAAGGAGACGGTGCTATAGGCTCCGTGCGCGCCTTGATGGGAGCGACCAACCCGGCCAACGCCGCCCCCGGAACCATCCGTGGAGACCTCGCCCTGAGCATGCCGGACAACCTCGTGCATGGATCCGACTCCCCAGAGAGCGCCGAGAGGGAACTGAACCTCTTCTTCGGCTCGTAGGAACCTTTAGGTTAGTCGGACCAAAACCTCTTGGACTTCATCCTCGCCTCCGAGTCTGCCCGCCGCGTGGACCTTCTCCACCGCGTTGGTTTCGACTTCGAGGCCCGGAAGAGCGGTTTCCTCGAAGTCTTCCTGGAAGATCCCCGCGAGACCGTCGTAGCCAACGCCCGCGGTAAGGCGCTTGCTGTAGCCGCCACGATGCCGGACACGCTAGTCCTGGCGGCCGACACAGTCGTGTACGAGCCTCTTTAGAAGCGTACCCTCGGACAGGCGAAAACCGGCGAAGAGGTGCGCGAGATGTTGAAACTCCTCGGCGGTGGCGTCCATCGGGTTTACTCGGGCGTCGCCGTCGGCCGGAGTGAGGAGGTCTCGGTTCGGCACTCAATCACGGAAGTCCGGATGAGGGATATACCGGAGCCGGAGATCCACGCTTATGCGAGGCTAGGTGAAGGTGTTGGTAAAGCGGGCGGATACGCCATACAAGGTCGCGCGGCAATTTTCGTGGAGTGGGTCGGCGGCGATTACACGAACGTGGTCGGGCTCCCGCTCGCCCTCACGCTGCGGATGCTACAGCGAGCAGGGGTGCGCTGGTACTAGAATAGCGGCATGGAGCGTCGCCGCTACACCATCAAGCAACTCCCGCCGGAACTACGCCCTCGCGAACGGCTCCTCGCCGCAGGCCCAGGCGCCCTCTCCGACTCCGAGCTTCTGGGGCTCCTCTTCGGTATAGGCAGCCGCGAGAAGACGGCCGTCGAGCTGGCCTCGGAGGTCATCTCCGGAGCCGGCGGCCTGCACGGCCTCTACAAAGTATCAGTCCACGAGTTGACGCAGACAAACGGTATTGGCGAAGCAAAGGCATGCATAATACTCGCCGCCGTGGAGTTGGGGAAGCGGCTCGGTTTGGCGAGGGGGCCGGGTCGGCCGGTGATCTCCGGTCCCGAGGATGTGGATGGGCTGTTGCGGGGGAGAATCGCCAACCTGGATCGGGAAAACTTCGTCGCTGTACTGGTAAACTCAAAAAACGAGGTGCTGGAGGCTCCGACGATCTCCATCGGGACTTTGTCGGCGGCGTTGGTCCATCCTCGGGAAGTCTTCAAACCGGCTATCCGGGCGAGTGCCGCGAGTGTCGTGCTGGCGCATAATCATCCGAGTGGAAACGTCCAGCCGAGTAGGGAAGACAAAGAGGTGAGCAAAAGATTAGTCGGTGCGGCGGAAATAATTGGTATAGAGGTCCTGGATCACGTGATTGTTGGCGACGGGTACTTTAGTATGAGAGAACATGGGATGCTGTAGCCTACGGGCGGAGGCACGGAGCAGTTAATTAACAAGGATGGGACCTGGTATGTTCGGAGGACTGTTCGGGCAAGACGTAGCGATAGACCTGGGAACGGCGAACACGCTCGTGTTCGTCAAAGGGCAAGGTATAGTGCTCTCCGAACCCTCGGTCGTCGCCATAGACAACAAGACGGATAAGGTTCTCGCGGTCGGCGTGACCGCCAAGAAGATGCTCGGGCGAACGCCGGCAAATATCGTGGCGACGAGGCCCTTGAAAGACGGCGTTATCGCCGATTTCGAGGTAACGGAGAAGATGCTCGCCTACTTTATCCGCAAGGGCCAGACCAAGAGGAGGCTGCTCCGGGCTTTGATCGGGCCGCGCGTGGTGATCTGCGTGCCTTCCGGGGTTACCGGAGTCGAGTTGCGGGCGGTCAAGGAGGCGGCCGAGTCTGCCGGGGCGCGCCAGGCTTTCACAATAGAGGAACCGCTGGCTGCGGCCATAGGAGCGGGCCTGCCGGTGACCGAGCCTCAAGGGTCCATGATCGTGGACATAGGCGGCGGCACGAGCGAGGTTGCCGTTCTCTCTCTCGGGGGGATAGTAACCAAGTCCTCGATCAGGATAGCCGGCGACGACATCGACGATGCGATCTCCAACTACATCCAGAAGGAGTACAAGCTGACCGTAGGAACCCAGGCCGCCGAGCAGCTAAAGCTGGAGCTCGGGAGCGCTTTTCCACTGGAGGAAGAAGAGTCGGCCGAGGTTCGGGGTCGCGACCTCGTTAGCGGGAGGCCAAAGACCATCGTGATAACGAGCGAGGAGCTTCGGGAGGCTATAAGCATCCCGGTGGACGCCATCGTATCGTCGGTCCTCGACACGCTCGACCGGACGCCCCCGGAACTCGCTTCGGACATAATGGACCGGGGTATGGTCCTGGCGGGCGGCGGGGCGCTCTTGCGGATGCTGGACGAGAGGCTCCGGCGCGAGACCGGCATACCGGTTCACATCGCCGACAACCCGTTGCTGTGCGTCGCCATCGGTAGCGGGCGCTCTCTGGAAGAAATAGAGCACTATCGTAGTGCCCTTAGATCCGACTAGGCGCCATGAGACGTAGAAATTCCCGCTTCTCGAAAGGCCTCATTTCCGTATTGATCCTCGGGTTCGTGAGCCTGGTTCTCTTTACCGTATACGTGCGGGAGGGAGAGGCAGGACCCTTGCACACCGTGCAGCTAGGCGCCGCCGAGATCCTGCGACCGGTTCGGAGTATGACGGCCGCCGTGGCGCAGCCGTTCAAAAACATGAGCCAGACGGTCGGCGTAGCCTTCCAAAAAGCGGAGAGCAAGAGAAAGCTCCAGCAAGAGCAACTCAAGAACCAGGAACTCAACGCCCAGGTGGCACGAATGCAAAGGGAGAACGCCCAGATGCGTCAACTGCTCGACGGAAGGCGGGTCTCTTTCAAGTACGCTCCCCTGGCACGCGTAGTCGCTCCTGTCGGAGGCCAGTTTACCGATAAAGTCGTTATAAACGTGGGGACCGGAGACGGGGTAAAGCCGGACCAGCCGGTCATCGTAGGAGACAATACTCTCGTCGGTCGCACCACGGAGCGGGTAACGGCCCATACCGTCGAGGTGCTCCTCATCACCGACCAGAACTTCGCCGCCGGAGCAAATATTCTGCCACCCGCCAACTTTGATCCTAAGTCCGGCAAGACGGCCGCCAATACCCAGCCCGGCGCCGCTCCTACTGATGCCAGAGGCATTACGGGCGGGACTACGATGGGAGGAACCACGGGTGGCTCTACTTCCGTTTCTAACAGTTCCGGGGCCGTGGCAGCGGCGAGCGGACTCTTGCAGACGACCACTGACGGTTATCTTGGGGTCGATTACGTGGATGTCAGCGCCAAGGTAAAACGTGGATATTACGTTGTGACCAGCGGACGGGCGGGAAGTTTGCGGCTTCTGTTTCCGCCGGGCTTATTTGTGGGGAAGGTCGAGTCGGTGAGCTCGCAGGACATAAACCAGTACAAGTCGATAGTCGTCAAGCCGGCTGTAAACCCGGATGACCTCGGTTACTTGCGGGTGATCACCGGTTGGTAGTTGGGCGGTAGGTAGAGACTTGGTCCAAACTTCCGTCGTTCGCGCCGCGTTGTTGGTGGCGTTGGCCGTGGTCTTCGACGCGGTGATCGGACCGTATCTGACATTCGGGCTTGTCGCGCCAAACCTGACCGTGATCAGCATCGTGGTCGCGGCTTCGGGGCTTGGGGAGCTTCAGGCTATAACGCTCGGCTTCTTCGGCGGTATCCTCACCGACGCACTCGGGGTAGGCGTCGGTCTCTTCGGGGTCGGAGTTCTCGGCGGGCTCGTGGCCGGAATGCTCGCTTTGAGAGCAGGTTCCTACCAGCGAAAGAGCGTCTCGAAGCCGCTACTGGCCGTGGCGGTTTTCCTGACGGTCGCCGCGTACGACCTGATCAAGGTGGTCGCAAACGGTCTCGCGGGCTTTAGCGGTCCATCTATAGGTGGATTTATTATCGGGGGTATGCTGCCGGATGCCCTACTAAACGGTATCCTGGCGTATATTATTAGCGCACAGCTTTTCAGACTTGTCAGGAACAAGGGAGGAAGATGAGCCTGACAAAGACAAGGACCAGGTCCTCCAAAACAACAGCGCCAAAACCCGTGTGGTTCGGCGGCGTGGATGTGCTGTTGTTGCTCGTTGCCCTAACGCTCACGGCTTTCGGTGTCTTCGCGGTCTACATCGCCGGAGACCAGAGCCGGAACGCTTATGCTGTCAATCAGATCCTCGGGCTGGTGGTGGGTCTCGCGGGCGCCGTTCCGCTGGCGCTCATCGACTACAAGATAATGCTCAAGTACCTGCGGGTGATCTACAGTGTGATGATCGCCCTGCTCGCGGCTGTCCTCGTCCTCGGCGCGTCGGCCGGAGGAGCCCAGCGCTGGATAAACCTCGGCCCCGTGCAGGTGCAGCCTTCCGAGTTCGCCAAGCTGTTGATGGTCGTCGTACTCGCCGGATACTTGGCGAAACATCCGGTGAGTGAGAACAAAGTTTTCCTCATCGCGCTTGGGATCGTTGGCGCTCCCGCCTTGCTCGTGTTTATGCAGCCGGACCTCGGTACGGCCCTGGTCTTCGGGGCCCTGTTCGTGGCGATGTCTTTTATAGCGGGGGCCAGGTTGTACCAACTCGGCGCTCTCGGAGTAGCCGGGGTCGCGGGCGTTATATTGGCACTGAAGCTGAAGCTCTTGCAGGAGTATCAGGTGGCGCGTCTCACGTCCTTCTTGAACCCGAACGAATCGGGCGCTTACAGCTACCAGTTGGCCCAGTCAAAGCTAGCGATAGGCTCCGGGGGGCTTACCGGCAAGGGGTTCGGCGCTACGACGCTTGCAAACCTCGGGTTCCTGCCCGAGGATCACACGGACTTCATCTTCGCCAACCTCTCCGAGCGTATAGGGTTCCTCGGGGGCGCGGTGCTGCTGGGACTGTTCTTCGTCCTGATCTGGCGGATACTCCGCGTGGCGACGATTTCCTCGGATCGTTTCGGGGTTCTTCTAGCCGTCGGCGTCGGGACTGTTTTCCTGTTCCACGTCTTCGTAAACGTCGGGATGGTGATGGGAATAATGCCCGTGACAGGCATTCCGCTGCCGTTTATCAGCTACGGACGCAGTAGTCTGGTGGTGAGCGTCGTCTCGATCGGCATCCTGCAAAGCGTCGCGATCCGCGCCCGCACCGAGCCCTCAAAATACTCGAAGAACTAGAGAAGCCGGCGATACTGGCCGATTCGGGCTAATCCGGTTATACTATGCGTTCAGAGAAACTTTGAGCACCTTGTCGAAATTTCAAGAGTTTTAGGAGCAGCATGTTCGCGGTTGTAAAAAGTGGTAGCAGGCAGTATCGGGTGAGCCCGGATCAGGAGCTCACAGTGGATCGGTTGCGTGGAGACATCGGGGACTCTGTAGAGTTACCGGTCAGCTTCGTGGCCGACGATGGTAACTTCGATCTCGGGGCGCGGACGGCGAAGGCCGAGATCCTGGAGCACCTGCGGGGAGACAAGATCCACATCTACAAGTACAAGCCGAAGAAGACTTATCGCAAGAAGACCGGGCATCGCCAAGAGCTTACCCGGATCCGGATCCTGGAGGTTTAGAGATGGCACACAAAAAAGGCGGCGGCTCGTCCCGCAACGGACGCAATACCGAAGGTAAGCGGCTCGGCGTGAAAGCCTACGGTGGTCAGCAGGTTCCGGCCGGGAGCATCATCGTTCGCCAGAGAGGTACGAAGGTCCATCCGGGCCAGAACGTGGGCAAGGGCAAGGACGATACGCTCTTCGCCAAGGTCGGCGGCCAGGTGGATTTCAGGCGCTCGCGCAACCGGAGCGTCGTGAGCATCGTCGAGGAGGCCACGGCCTGATCCCCGGCTACCGGAGTCTCTAGCTCCGTTGCAGTTTATTGATGAAACGAGTTTCGTGGTACGCGCGGGGCGCGGCGGAGACGGCAGCGTCTCTTTCAACCGCGAGAAGTACAAGCCCCGCGGAGGCCCCGACGGCGGGCGCGGCGGCGACGGAGGCTCGGTCCTCTTGCGTGCAACCGAAGACCTCTCTACCCTGGAACCCTACGCCTACCGTAAAGTCATCAAAGCAGAACGCGGAAGCCACGGCTCCGGAAGCAACCGGGCCGGCCAGCGCGGCGAGGATATCGTCCTCGAAGTCCCGCTAGGGACCCAGGTCTACGACGAAGAAGGTCTCCTGGTTGACCTCTCGGAAGCCGGGCAGGAGGTAGTCATCGCCCGCGGCGGTGAAGGTGGGCGGGGGAACTCTTCTTTCGCAAGCTCGACCCGCCAGGCTCCGGCCTTTAGGGAGAGAGGTCTGCCGGGAGAAGAGCTGGAGGTCCGGCTGGAGCTCAAGGTCCTCTCCGATATCGGGCTCGTCGGGCTGCCGAACGCGGGCAAGTCCTCTTTGCTCGGCGCTCTTAGCGCCGCCCGGCCAAAAGTCGGCTCTTATCCGTTTACCACGCTCGTACCGAAGCTCGGGGTCGTGGATGAGAAGGGTTATCGGGAGCCTTTCGTGGTGGCTGATATTCCTGGTTTGATCTCTGGGGCGAGCGAAGGCAGGGGGCTCGGCAATCAGTTTCTGCGGCACGTTTCGAGGGCGCGAATCTTGGTGCTCGTTCTGGATGCGAGCGAGGACCCCGAAGGGGCGGAAGGCACGCTGCGGGCAGAACTCTACGCGGCCAAACTCCACGAAAAGCCTACGATAGTAGCGCTCAACAAAGTCGATCTGCTGGATGAAGAGCTTCGCGAATACCTGCAAGAGAGCTTCCCGGAAGCATTTAGGATCTCGGCCCAGACCGGCGAAAACGTCGGGGAGTTGCGAGACTTACTCGAAGCGAGGGTCCGGGAGATGGGTGAGGCGGATGTCTCGAACGCGGAGGAGCAGAAGGGGCATCGGATTTTCAGGCCGTCCTGGAAAGGGCTGCGGGTCACACGGGCGGAGAGTGGGGCTTATGAGGTGCACGGAGAAGAGATCGAACGTCTCGCGCTCAAGACCGACTGGGAGAACCAGGAAGGCGTGGATCACTTCCAGCGCGAACTGGAGAGGAAAGGCGTCTTGATGGCACTCCGGCGCGCGGGAGCAGAGACAGGTGACGAGGTCATGATCGGCGAAAAGGTCCTTGATTTCCAGTGAGGTTATCGTGAAGTCGGGCATCTTCGGCGGGACTTTCGACCCGATACATCTGGGTCACGTGGTGATCGCCGAACAGGTGATGCAGGAACTCGGCCTCTCCTGCGTCGTTTTCGTGCCGAGCGGCATCCCACCTCACAAAGAAGCCTCCAGCATCCGGGCGAGTGCGGCGGACCGCCTGGCGATGGTCGAGGCAGCGGTTTCGGGCAACGAGAACTTTTCGGTAGATAAGGTCGAGATAGAGGCGGAGCGTCCGATGCACAGCGTCGAGACGGTTTCAATCTTCAAGGAACGCTATCCGGAAGACGAGTGGTTTTTTATCAGCGGGGCGGATGAGGTTTCGAACTTGCTCTCCTGGAAGGGAGCGGACTTGCTGCTTGAGCAGGTGGTCATGGTAGCGGCCACGCGGCCCGGCTACGACCTTTCAGCGCTGGGGCATCTGGAGGACGGGCTTGATAACTTCGACCGGATCTTCCCAGTCGAGTGCTC
>JBBPZK010000238.1:0-7693 GCA_038199155.1 Rubrobacterales bacterium
AGATAGCGCGTTATCGTCTGGGTGAGATCTTCGAGAAAGGAGACGAACGATGACTGGAGCGATAGGAACGAAGATAGTGATGGGCCGGAGCAACTACGGCAAGTCCGACGTGCGGCTGGTCAAGGTCAACCGTGACGCCGACCGGCACGAGCTAACCGAGGCGCGGGTTGACGTTGACCTCGAAGGCGATTTCGAGGCGGCGCACGTAGAGGGAGATAACACCGGCCTCCTGGCGACCGACACCATGCGAAATACCGTCTACGCGCTGGCGAAGGACCACCTCACCGGCGACGTCGAGGAGTTCGGTCTGAAGCTGGTGGACCACTTCCTCGAAGCCGGACCGAAAGTTACAGGGGTGCGGATACGTTTCACGGAGTACCTCTGGGACCGCATCGTGGCGGACGGGAGGGAGCACGATCACTCTTTCGTCCGGGCAGCCGGACAACGGCTCGCGACGGTCTCCGGCGACGAGAGCGGCGCGCGGCGAGTGGAGGCCGGCATAGACGACCTGCTCGTCCTCAAAACCACGGAGTCCGGGTGGGAGGGGTTTCACCGGGAGCAGTACACTACCCTGCCGGAGACGAACGACCGGATACTATCCACCGTCGTCACGGCGAACTGGGCCTACAACCCTATCGACGTGAGCTTCGGGGAGACGTGGCGCGGGGTGAGGGAGACGATGCTCGCGACGTTCACCGACCATTACAGCCCTTCGGCGCAGACCACGCTGTATCGTATGGGGAGCGCGGTTCTGGAGCGGTTCCCGGAGATAGAGTGGATCCACTTCTCACTTCCCAACCGGCACCAGTTGCTCTATGATCTGGGGCGGTTCGGGATGGAGAACAAAAACGAAGTCTTCCACGCTTCCTCCGAGCCCTTCGGCCTGATCGAAGGTACGGTAGAGAGGGCCTGATGGGCGGCTCCCTCACCACCCACGTCCTGGACACCGCCAACGGAAAACCGGCTGCCGGTATGCGGCTCGAACTGGCCCGCCTCGAAGGCGGAAACCGGAAGACGCTCAAGACCATCAGCACCAACCCCGATGGTCGCACCGACGAACCCCTGTTGGGTGAGAGCGAGTTCGGGCGCGGCGTCTACGAGATCGTCTTCCACGTCGGCGAATACTTCGAGGAAGCCGGAGACCCGCCCTTCCTCGGCGAGGTCCCGGTTCGCTTCGGCGTCGCCGACCCCGACTCCCACTACCACGTGCCGCTGCTCGCCTCTCCCTGGTCCTACAGCACCTACAGGGGGAGCTGATGGACGCCGCCGCGAAGACTGTGATGGAGCGGTGCGACCGGCTCGGCAACATCAGCGAGGACGATGACGCCCTCACCCGACCCTTCGGCTCAGGGGCAATGCGGGAAGTCGAGAAGGTCGTCGCCGGATGGATGCGCGACGCGGGCATGTCCGTCCGCCGAGACCCTATAAGAAACCTCGTGGGGCGCTACGAGGGAACAGGGGAGAAGACCTTGATTCTCGGTTCCCACCTCGACACCGTGCGCGACGCCGGCAAGTACGACGGACAACTCGGGGTGCTCGTTGCCCTGGCAAGCGTCCAGCGTCTCCAAGACCGGGGCGAGTTGCTCCCGTTCGCCGTAGAGGTCGTCGCCTTCGCTGACGAGGAAGGCCTGCGCTTCGGCACCACGTACCTAGGTAGTTCCGTGTACGCTGGGGCTTTCGACGGGAAACGCCTAGAGCTTGAAGACCCCGACGGCGTCACCCTCCGGGATGCGGTGCGGGACTTCGGCGGGAACCCGGATGCTCTGGAGGAGGGCGGACGCGGGGGAGGCGACCTGCTCGGCTACTGCGAGGTCCATATAGAGCAGGGGCCTGTGCTGGAGGCGCTGGATCTCCCGGTGGGTATGGTAACCGCGATCAACGGCCAGAGCCGCATCCAGGTGACGTTCACCGGCGAGGCCGGACACGCCGGGACCGTGCCGATAGAGCGGAGAAAGGACTCCCTGTGCGCCGCTGCGGAGTTCGTGTTAGAGGCCGAGAGCGTCTGCAAGAAGGAGCCAGGGGCCGTGGCGACGGTCGGGGAGATCTCCGTTTCACCCGGCGCGAGCAACGTCATCCCCGGTGAGGCCCACCTGAGCCTTGACCTCCGCCACCCGGACGACGCCACACGCGGACGCCTGCGCGACCACCTCGAAAAAAGGGCGCGTGAGACCGCTACCTCGCGCGGTGGTAGGCACAACTGGCAGGTGCGCCAGGAGACCCCGGCGGTGCGGATGGACCGGCGCCTCAGTGGGATGCTCGGTGAGGCCGTGCAGGGGTCTGGGACCACTGTACACGAGTTGCCCAGCGGGGCGGGACACGACGCGGCACAGATGTCGGCACTCACTTCCGTCGCCATGCTCTTCGTGCGCTGCAAAGAAGGTGTCAGCCACAACCCGGCGGAATCCGTGAAGGAGAAGGATGTCGGGGTGGTGATAGAGGTGATGAGCCGCTTCCTTGACACTCTTGCCGAGGACATGGAGGCCGGGGTGGCCCCGTACGAAGCAAAGGGCGAAACTGCGTGAGCGTTCATGACTCGATCTTCCGGGGCGGCGCAATAGTTGGTGTTGGGGAGGCCGACATCGGCGTCGCGGACGGTAAGATAGCTGCCATCGAACCCGACCTCGAAGGCTTGAGACAGTCGCCGCGTTGCTCTCTGGGAACGTCGCCGGACGCTTTGGATTCTCCAATAAGGGCCGGTTGGAGGTTGGGGCGGACGCTGACCTCACGCTGGTTGACCTGGACGACAGTTTCACGTTGCGGGGCGAGGACCTGTTGTACCGGCATGGGAATAGCCCCTACGTGGGACGAACGTTCCGGGGGGAAATCGTACGCACCGTGGTGCGTGGGACGACTGTTTTCAAAGAGGGGAAAATCGTCTCGGGGCCGGTCGGAAACCTCGTCAGGCCGGATCGGCGGCTGGAGACCAAGATGCGAAAAGGAGCGTGAGTTCAGATGAGCGACATAAAGATAACCGCGGGACCCTACGAGTTTGTGGCGCGATGGGAACGTGAGAAATCCCCCAAAACCTGCGAGGCTTTCGAGAAGCTGCTGCCTTACCGGCAGAAGATCATCCACGTCAGGTGGAGTGGTGAGTCTTGCTGGATCCCCTTGGGCGACTACGATCTCGGGGTTGGTTTCGAGGACGCGACCAGCTACCCGCAGGCCGGGGAGATCCTGTTCTACCCCGGCGGCTACTCGGAGACCGAGATTCTTTTCCCTTACTACGGCACGCACTTCAAGAGCAAACTTGGAACGCTCGCCGGCAACCACTTCCTGACCATCACCGGAGGCCACGAGAACCTGCGGCCTCTCGGAGAGATGACCTTATGGGAAGGGGCGCAGGACATAGTGTTCGATCGCGCGTGAGCGAAGCTAATATTTACGATGGCTCTTCCGGCTCAGATCAAACCGCCTCTTCCTGGATGGCGGAAGTACAGAACTTGCCGCTGAGGGATGTTCCGCGGCTCACCGGTCCGTGAGGGCGAGTTTGGCGGCGAACCCGACCAGGAGCGCGCCGAGTGAACGTTCGATCCAGCGGCGGGCGACGGGTGCTCCGAGCACGAGTTCCCGGACGGCGGCGCTCACCCAAGCGTACGCGGCGAAAATTGCGAGGGCCATGAGCATGAAGATTCCGGCGAGCCAGACCAGTTCCGAGTCGAGCAGGCCCGGTGGAGCGTCGAGAAACTGCGGTAGGAAGGCGAAGAAGAACAGGGTCAACTTCGGGTTCAAAAGGTTGGCTGGCGGGTTGCTCCAACAGTCCCGACCGGACGCTCGACATCAACTCACGGCTCGCCTGTCCCGGTAAGATATCGATGATGACAGGAAGCGGATTTTAGTGTCGCAGGCTTGTCCGATGTGCTGTATTCAGGGGGATCTATCTCGTCTATGATGTCCGTACCAGAACTACTCTGTAAGAACCGGGATCGGAGTGCGGGAAAGGGCGCAAGCCGATCAGCTTCAGGGACGTGCTACGGATGGAGAGCCTCGACCGGGCGCGGGTGGTTGTTGGGGGAGACGGTCTAGACAACGAGGTACGTTGGATCACGGTGGGCGAGGAGCCCGACCTGCCCAATTGGGTTTTCGGGGGAGAGTTGATCTGCAGCACGCTCTTCGCGGTGGAGCCTACCAGGCTCGGCGACTATGTAAAGGGCCTCTCCGACGGCGGGGTGGCTGGCATGCTGATCAAACCAGAGAGGTTCCTCGGCACGATACCCCAGAGTGTCCTTGAGGTCGCAGATCGCGAGTCATTTCCGGTGGCTGAGGTGCCAAACGAAGTCCTGTGGTCCCGGGGTGCTGGAGAGCTTCTACCGGCACCTCCTAGTCGAGCAAACCGAACGCATAAGGGTCGAGACCGAGATGCGCCTGCGGGGCGGGTTCTTCGACGAGCTTCTCTCCGGCCACGTCTCCGGGGAGGAGATCCTGCGACGCGCGGCCTTATTCGGATGTGACCTCTCGGGTGGCGGCGCGGTGCTGATCTTTACACAGCCCGGCTTCGACGAATTCGCCCGCAAACGGAAGCTAGGCGAGTTGCAGATAGGTCACCTGAAGACCCTGCTCTACGAGACCATCGACAACGCGGTGCGCGAGGTCCACCCGAACTACCTCTGCATCTCACGTGCCGGGAGCGCGCTGCTGTTGCTCGGGAAGCCGATGGAAGGTGGCGAGGCCCTGGCGAAACAGGTCCTGCACCGGTGCCGGGAGCGCCTTAAGAACCTGCCGGTACACGCGGGACTGGGGGAAGAACACGAGGCCCCCGAAGGCGTAGTCTACTCGTACCGGGAGGCTGAGTCGGCCCCTCCGACTCGGGCAAAACCTCCGGACCGTCGGAGTGGTAGAGGGCAGGGTCCACGCCTTCTCCGCCCTCGGCATCCAGAGGCTACTATTTACCCTGAGCCAGAAGAGTCCGGAAGTTTGAGGAGGGTTCAATAGGGGCGGCGGTCCTCTATGATGAACAGCATGGGACGGAGCTGGTAAAGACCCTGAGAACCTACATGGACTGTGACGGCAACATCTCCGAGGCAGCAGAGCTTCTTCACGTCCACAAGCACACCGTTCGTTACAGGCTGCGCCAGGTGACCGAGTTGACCGGGCTCGACGTGACGAAGTTCCAGGATGCGGTCCAACTCTACCTGGCCGTCCGATCGGCGGATCTGCTCTAGCTTTACGCAGGACGAATCACCAGCTATTAGCAAAAATGAAGAAGCTGAAAGCTGACTGGCTGAGTGCTGAAAGCGCGTGGAAGGGCGGTCGTTGTGCGCCCCTCTGTCAGGTGTCGAGTCTGGTCGGCAGGGGTGGGGAAGAGGCGGGCCGGGCGAAGAGGTAGCCCTGGAGGTAGTCGGCCCCGTGGTCGTGCAGCCAGCGCCACTCTCCTTCGGTTTCTACTCCCTCGGCCACGACGCCGACGCCCAGGCCGTTAGCCAACTCCAGGATCTTGGCCGCGACCTGCGTCTTGTACGGGTCCGTCCCGACATCCCGGACCAATTCTATATCCAGCTTGACGAAGTCGGGCTTGAGCTGGCTCAGCAGGTTCAGCGAACTGTAGCCAGCCCCGAGGTCGTCCAGTGCGATCCTGAACCCAGCGTCGCGGTAGTAGTCGATGATGTTGATCAGATGCCGGGGGTCTTTTACCCGGCGCCCCTCCGTTATCTCGAAGACTACCTGCTCGGGCTGCAGGTCAGTCTCTGTGAAGGCCTTCATCGTGCTCCGCAGACAGTAAACGGGATCGTAGATCGAGGTCGGGTTGAAGTTGATAAAGATATTGCTCTCGATGCCGTGCTCCGCCGCCCGGCGGATGGCCGTGGCGCGGGCGTCTCGGTCGAGGTTGAATAACAGCCCCGCTTCTTCGGCCACCTCGAACATGTCCGCCGGTCCGACCAGGCCGCCATCGGGGTCCAGCCCGCGCAACAAGCACTCGTAGGCGAAGACGCTGTCCGGGTTCCCGGCTTCTACTATGGGCTGGAAGTGGGAGGTCAGGCGTCCCTCACGCATCATCTCCACGAGCCATTCTCCCCGGACGGCGGCCAGGACCATGCCGAGGGATTGCATCCGGGCGAGCTCTCTTATGGACGGGTCCACGCCTTCCTCGACCACCAGCGCCCTGGAATCGTCCAGCTCCGTCTCGCTCAAAGAACCACCGACCTCCACGCTCAAACGGGGCAGGGTCTCTGGGTCCAACTCGACCGCCAGTATGCCATCAGACACCTCCTCGAACGAGATGCCGCCCCGCATTAACGCGCGGCGCAGGCTCGCCTGCGTGTGGGCGAGCGGGGGCGCCACGTATAGCAACCCGCCCTCGGATACAGGGGCGGGCAACGTCTCGCAGCGGGCGCACGGGCTCACGCGAGAACCCGCCACTCTCTTGAATCGTATACAGGACACACTTCTACAACCATCGTGGAACCGCCAGGAGTCTCTACTCTAACTACGAAAATTCTATCATGCGTCGTCGGCCCAGCCTAGAACATACGCCCGCCGACCGGAACTTCTTGATCCGGAGCCAGAAGTACGACTTCTCCGTTTTCATCCGGCGCGCCGAGCACGAGCACCTCGCTCTTGAAACCGGCTATCCGCTTCGGAGGGAAGTTCACCACCGCGAGTACCTGACGACCGACTAGGTCATACGGCTCGTAGTGGGCCGTGAGTTGGGCGCTCGTCTTCTTCCGTCCGATCTCCTCACCGAAGTCCACCGTTAGCTTTATGGCCGGTTTGTGGGCCTCCGGGAATGGTTCAGCCTCGACGACCCGCCCGACCCTTATATCTACCTTCTCGAAATCTTCCCAAGTTATCTCGGACATGGTTTCCTCTTCTTGTACGAACTTCAGGAGAGTTTGCGGACCTCGAAGAGTTCACGGACGACGTGAAGGTCCAGGTTGCCCGGCAAGAATATGTTGCGCGACCACTGGGCGGGGCTGCCGTCGGTCAGGTACATGGTCTCCGTCAGTGAGAGCGCTGCGGAAGGAGCATCCAACCCCAGCGTCCTTCCGACATCGTCGTTTGGGCCGAGCAACTCGGCGTTTATGCACAGCTTGCTGAAGCTTATCGGGACGTCCTGCGAGACCAGCAAGTCCAGCAACATAGCCTCCGGGCGGAAGAGCTTTCTGACGGACTCCGCCGAGATGATCTCCTCCGGCGTCACGTCCACCATCCACGCCGCCGTCTCTCCATCCACGAGCAGGGTGCGCGAGACTTTCACCAGGCTCTTACCACGGGGAACTTCCAACGCGGCGGCCTCTTCCGGATCCGCGCCAACCGCCTCTATGCTGAGGTATCCGCTGTCTAACTCCAGGCCCAACCGCCCGGCGTGGACCGTGTAAGTCTCCAACCGCTCCAAACCGTTGCGCAGCTTCGCCCCATCTGGGGGCCGAAGAAGGAAAGTACCGCTCCCCTGACGCCGTTCGAGCACACCGCGATCCACTAGCCGCGCAAGCCCCGTCCTCACCGTGGACCGGGACACCCCTAGGCTCTCTACCAACTCGACCTCCGGGGGGATCCGGTCCCCGGACTTGTAGTGCCCCCGAACCAACAGGTCCTCCATGCTCCGCTCGACCTGCACGTAGAGCAAGTCCTTATCGAGCGGTCCCAGATCTACCTGCCTGATCCCCGAATACGCCTCGTCCATCTCAAGGATTGTATATCCTGATCCACCCCGGAAATGTCGTATCTCTGACGATAGCACACATATTTGTACTCTTGA
>JBBPZK010000239.1:0-3154 GCA_038199155.1 Rubrobacterales bacterium
CGGGAGACCTCGAGGGCCGGCTGGAGGGTGAGAACCTCATCTTCTTCAGCTTCGAGGGGATGGACGAGATGGATGAGATGAATGGCGCCGGGAAGGCCACGCTGGATGGAGATTACCTGAACTTGGAATTGAGGTACCACCGGGGCGACGAGTACACCTTCGAGTGCGAACGGATGGAGTAGCTGGAGTCGAGGAGGTCCCGGACAAGGTTCTCGACCCCCCTTCGTAAAGTACCTCCTCGTCGACGCAGGCGGGCACTCGAAAAACGAGCTCGCCGGGTTCGGGTGCCGTGCGATCAAGGTCACGAGCAAGAAGGCGCGTCTGTTCGACGGCCGACTAACCTCGGAGGCGCTTGACGAGCAGCGTCCTGGTTGGAGAAACTTCGTAACCGTCCAGGAAATGGTCGAGTATTCCTTCGAGGTCGGCCATGCGGTGTCTCTCTATCCGCGGGTGGGAGATGAATGTCCTGAAGGTCTCGTCGTCGTGCTCACAGCGGATAAGGAGAGTAGCATCCGTGGTCGAGAGGAGGATGTCGGTGAGCGCCGCTTCGGCGGCGGTCGCCAGGTCGGTGAGACGCCCCCTCCCCAGGCCCGCGACGGCGGCCCTCCAGGAGATAAAGTGGCGCGTCTCCCCGGCGCGGGCCAACTCCGCCGGGAACTCCTTACTGTCTGACGCTGCCTCCATGAGGTCAAGGATATACCAGCGTGAATCAGGGGGTAAAAAGATAAATCTCCTTCAAGAGGAGCGCTGGCGGGCTCCTCTCCATCCCCGGTCTCGAAGTGGGGTTCGGAACCCGGCGGGATGGTGTAGCATGACATGTGGTAGCGTGAGAAGTTGCTTTTGGGGGTGATGCTTTATGGCCGAGAGCCTGGTGTCCAGGATCTTCAAGGACCACATGGTTAGCGGGTCGTTCGAGGTGGGCGAGGAGGTCGGGCTCAGGATAGACCAGAGCCTTCTTCAGGACGCGACCGGGACGATGGCCTCGTTACAGTTCGAGCGGATGGGCGTGGACCGGGTGGAGGTCCCCTTCGCCGTCCAGTACGTGGACCACAATATCATCCAGCTCGACTTCAAGAACCCCGACGACCACCGCTACCTGCAAGACTTCGCCGCCAAGTACGGGGTGTATTTCAGCCGTCCCGGCAACGGCATCTGCCACTACCTGCACGTCGAGCGGTTCGCCAGGCCGGGCGCGACGCTGGTCGGCGCCGACTCACACACCACCTCCTCCGGCGCTCTGGGAGCAATCGCCATAGGGGCCGGAGGGCTCGACGTGGCGCTGGTCATGGCCGGACAGCCCTTCGAGATGGAAGTGCCGAAGGTCGTCGGCGTCGAGCTCACGGGCGATCTTCAACCCTGGGTAACGCCGAAGGACGTGATCCTGGAGCTCTTGCGTAGACGAGGAGTGCGCGGCGGCCTCGGGCGGATATTCGAGTTTCACGGTGAGGGTGTAAAGAACATCGACGTGACGGGTCGGACCACGATCTGCAACATGATCGCCGAGCTCGGCGCGACGGCCGGTATCTTCCCCTCCGACGAGCGCACGAAAGAGTGGCTGGAGATGCAGCAGCGTCCGGACGACTTCGTCGAGCTAGCCGCCGAGGAGAGCGCGGAGTACGACGAGCGGGAGCACATCGACCTGGAGAAGCTCGAACCGCTCGTGGCGAAGCCTCATTCGCCGGGCAACGTGGCGCCGGTGAGCGAGGTCGCGGGCACGAAGGTGGCGCAGGTGTGCATCGGCAGCTCGGTCAACTCGGGCTTCGATGACCTGGCGGTCGCGGCGGCAGTCCTGCGGGGCGAGACGGTGTATGAGGGGCTGGTCATGACCGTGACGCCTGGGAGCCGTCAGATCCTCGACTCAATCGCCCTGACCGGCGTCTACTCGGATTTGGTGCGGGCGGGGGCGCGGATGCTGGAGCCGGTGTGCGGCCCGTGCGTCGGGATGGGGCAGGCCCCGCCGTCTGACTCGGTCAGCGTCAGGACCTTCAACCGCAACTTCCCCGGACGCTCGGGGACCCAGACCGATCAGGTGTACCTGACGAGCCCGACCGTCGCGGTGGCGACCGCCCTTCGCGGCGTCATAACCGACCCACGCGAGCTAGGCGACTACCCGGAGTTGCCGGAAGCCCCGGCGAACCCGGCGGTGGACGACCGTCAGATACTGGCCCCCGCCTCGCAAGAAGAGGCTTCGGGCATCGAGATCACGCGCGGCCCGAACATCAAGGCGCCGCCCGAAGCTCCCGAGTTGCCTGAAACGCTTTCATGCACGGTAACCATCGTGGTCGAGGACGACGTCTCCACCGGAGACCTCGCCCCGGACGGGGTGGAGGTGATGTCCTTCCGCTCCAACATCCCGGAGATAGCCAAATTCACTTTCCGTCGCTTCGACCCCGAGTACCACGAGAAGGCTCGGGAGATGTCGCCGGGCTTCATAGTGGCCGGGCACAACTACGGGCAGGGTTCCAGCCGGGAGCACGCGGCCCTGGCGCCGTTGCACCTGGGCGTGCGGGCGGTGATCGCCAAGAGCTTCGCGCGCATCCACCGGCGCAACCTCATCTCACAGGGCATCCTGGCGCTGCGCTTCGCGGAGGAGTCGGACCACGAGCGGTTCGAGCAGGGCCGGAAGTGGGAGTTGCCGGACATCCGCGAGCGCCTGGAGAACGGTGAGCGGGAGATTCCCGCCCGCGAGGAAGACGGCACGGAGGTAACGCTGCTCGCCGAGTACTCCGGGCGTGAGCGCGAGATCCTGCTCGCGGGCGGCGTGCTGCGGCGGATGCGGGAGAAGACTTCCGTCCCCGCGAGCAGGTCCGACGCCGAGAACGTCCAGGATCGGGAATCGGGCGACCACCCCAACCCCGATATGCCACGGGGTTAGCCCAACCCGCTGAGGTCAAGTCCGGCTTGGACCGGCCTGGCCGCTAGAATATACCGCTGGCCGGGTATGAATCCCGGTATGGGAAGACCCGCGATGGAGCATTGGGTTTGAGAAATGGTGGGAATAGCGGTAAGGCAGCCGGCCCGGACCAGGCTAATGGACGGCGTCATCGTCCGGTGCTCGTGGCGCTGCTGCTGACCAATGTCGCCTTCGCCTTCCAGCAGACGGCGGTCATCCCGGCGCTGCCGACCATCGAGCACGCTTTACACACCTCGGCAA
>JBBPZK010000240.1:0-5760 GCA_038199155.1 Rubrobacterales bacterium
CCGCTTGGCGGCGTTGGCGAGTAGTCCGACCATGCCGTCGGTCAGGTAGGTACGCTGGAAGAACTCTTTGGGGTTCTGGTACTCGGGGTCGGCGGTGCCGTGGATGACCTCGGCGAGGTCGGCGGCGAACTCGGCCTCCTGGTAGCGGCCCTCGCGCACGTCGGGGTGCGGGTCTACGACTTGCCGCCAGGGGAGCAGGCCTTCCGGGCCGCTCGCCTCCGCCGGGGTCTCACGGACCACGCGCTTCACCTCGCGGCGCTCGTCGGAGGCGAAGATCTGGCGCATCACCTCCCGGTGGTGCTTGTGGACCTCCTCGGCCTCCGCCCCGGCGCTGACGGCCTTGAGCAGCCGGCCCATCGTGTCCAGCGCCCTTTGCGTGTCCTCCAGGTTGAATGAGCCGCCGTGCGCCCACTCGTTCCGAACCTCCATTAGCTCGCTCAACTGGTTGCGGCCGCTAAAGCCGAGCTTGTCCCGGAAGGCTTCGTTGTAGTTGCCCCACATGACCTTGAAGAGCGCGTGGGCGTCCACCGATTCGAGAAACGCCTCCTCGCTGGCGTTCTGGACGCGGGAGTAACGGCCCTCGCTCAACTCCCCGGCGACGGCGTACCCCCAGCGGTCCCCGTAGCGGCTCTTTAGCTCACGAAGCACGTAAGGCCCGAGGCCCGACACTACTGATTGGAGTCCTCTGTCTATCCTGTCCCGGTTGCTGAGCGCCATGTAGTCCCCCGTTCCCGTTTATGAATGGGCTAAGTCTTCAGGATACAACGCCGCGCGGACGGAGTGCAGGAGCACCCCCTAAAGCTCCACAACAGACTCCTGAAATGGAGTTGCTTCCAGCGTTCGGACGAGCTTCCGGTCGGCGGTTATGAGCTTCGCGTCTTCGGCTTCGGCGAGAGCGACGTAGAGCGCGTCGTAGACGGCGCAGCCAGTATCCAGGGCTATCTCCAGGGCGAAGAACATTAACGGGCCGGATTCTCTCAAAGAGATCCCGGCATTCCGGAACGAGTCCCAGGCTTCTAGCACGCGTTCCCGCGAAATATGTCCCCGACGATGCCGAAGCCAGAAAACGTTTCCGACCTCCGGCAGGATCATGTCCGGCGCGACGAGCGTCGTCTCTCCCCTGGATCCCGCCTCGAAGACCTCGAACGCCTCCTCCTCGCCTTCTTCCGGCAGATACCACTTGACCGCGACGTTCGCGTCCACGACGATGATGCTGTCGAACCTCACTCCCGCTCTCTATACTCTCGTATGATGTCCGTGCTATCCCCCGGTAGCCTACCTCCGTATTCCTGACTTATCTTCTCCTTGACCCTTCTGGCAAGCTCCACAGCGTCCACCTGCCGGCGCGGCTCCTCGCGGGAACTGCTGGTCAGGATCTCCTTTAACTCTCCCTGTAAAGACCGGTTGTTCGCCGCAGCCCGCCGCTTCAGCCTCTCTAACACTTCGTCCGGCATCCCGCGTATTAGCACATCCGTCATCCTGGAACCTCCTTTTGATATCGAAATGATATCAAGTTTTCCAGCCTTTAGCTGTGGGTTAACCGCTAAAACAACGCACCTTCCTCCTCCTGGCGCGAGAGTTCGATGACTCGCTCCCACGATTGGGAGAGGGCGTTGTAGGCGAAGGCTTCTTCGGGGCGTTTTTTGTGGTCGCAGATCTGGTACAGGCGGTAGGCGAGTTGCCGGGCTTCCTCTGCTTTGTCGGGGCCGAGTTTGCGGACGATGGCGGCGGCGTTGTCCTCTCCGGCCAGCACGGCTTTTACGAGGTGCTGGGCGGTCTCCCAGGCGTTGGTGCGGTCGTCGGTGGCCGGGTCCCAGGCTTCGGGGAGTTCCTCGCGCTTGAGGAGGCGGACTTTTCCGGCGCGTTGGGCCAGGACGCCGGACGCTTCGAGGCCGCGCACGGAGACGTTTTTGGACTTCGACAGGGTTTCGGCGAGGCCGTAGTCTCCCTCGCCGGTGCCGAACTGCTCGTACCAGGCGACGCAGAAGCGGGACTCGCCGTCGAGGTCGCCGTCCTGCTCGGCGAGCACGGCGTCTAGCTGCTGGTTTATTAGCTGGAGGGCGGTGCGGACGTTCAGGGGCGTGCCGTCGTTCTCGAGGACGGCTGAGTAGCGGGAGTAGATCGCCATGCCGGGGCCGATGGTCGCTTGCGCCAGATCCACCGGGGCGATGTTCTCTCGCATCATCACCGAGAGAGCGCCCGGCAGACCATCACCACCGATGAGGCGAGGGCGTTGGTTCCGGTTGCTATCGAACGGTTGCTCATCTCGGTACGCATAGGCCAGGTGCCAGTGATCTGGAACCCCGTCTGCATCAGTCCGGTTAGCATGGTCTCCCAGCCGGTGGAGGCGACGGCGAGGACACCGTGGTCTTCGCCTCCCACACCGCCATTCGCGGAGGGCTTCTCGCCCTCGGCCTGCTTAAAGGCATAGTAAATGGTTACGGGATAGTCCGGGTTGGCCTGCTCGCGCATCCTGGCGAAAGCTTCACCCAGGCCGGTCTCGAAGAACTCCTGGGCCTTCTCCTTGCTGCCGCCGAAGCGGTAGGGGGTAGCGACTAGCTCCGCCGACTTGGGGACGAGCATCGTCCCGAAGACCTCCGGGTAGATTTCGCCGAGCGAACGCCTCAGCTAGACGTAGAAGAAGTCCGAAAGATCAGCGTAGCCGATGTTGTCGTAGTAGGGCGGGTCTGATGAGATAATTGGACGATCTACATTATTTACGGATACAGCCGCATCATATTGGCGAGTGTGTCCGAGCATCCCGGTTGTGCTTGAATCGCCTAATACTTTGGTCATCCATTCAATGTTCTTCACCCAATTACCAGAAGAGTTGCTAAAAGGGTCTGCTTCACAATAGTCCCAGATCATCGCAATGGCTTGTCTTGAGAAGACATGACCAATTCCTAAGTTCTTCGAATCAGATCGCCATGTGCAGAGATTTGACCAGTAATCAGCCGATTTGCTGACTCCAAGCCCGAGATACGCCGCCACGGCGTCAGCGTAGGCTGCGGCCCGCTCTTCGGGTAGGCCGCTTGCGAGGGCGTCGTTGCGGGCGCGTTCCCGCGCCTCCCTCACGAGATCCGAGAACGTCCCGAGCGCGACGAGTTGGCGCGGGGTGAAGAGGTCGGCGAAGGTGGTCATGCCGTAGTTGGGCGTCTTGAAATCGCGCGGGTTGTGCGGAAGCTCGTTCTCCGGCCCCCACTCGGGTTGGGCCTTCTCCGCCGCCGCGACGTGTTCCTCGGTGGGCTCCAGATACTTCCTGCCGCGATGTCCCTCGGCGACAACAGCCATGAGTTGCCGGGCCATCCGCCCCGCCTTACCCTCGCTCCTAATGTGGGTAAACGGCACGGCAGAGTCGCACACCACGCACGTCCCGCCCTTGCGGTTGACCGTTCCCTCGACAGACGGCCCGCCCGATCCGCTCTTCACCGCGAACCGGACGCCCGGCCTCCCGTCTTCGGTATCCGAATCGTTCACAACAACCGGCTCAACCCATGCACCTTTTCCTTCTTTCTTGGAGAGCCAGAACGACCTCACGAGCGGCATCGTCGCGTCGCAAGCGGGATTGGGACAGCGGACGGTCCTCGCCCAGAGCCAGGCTATGACCGTCTCGCCCTCCGGGCCGCTCGGGTAGAGGTGGCCGATGCGCTCCTTCGCCCGCTCGCGCATCCAGGCTCCGTAGTGGCGCACGTCCTCGGCCAGCCCCTGCGCCCCGCGCCAGGAGGACAGATCGGCGGTCTTGCGGGACTCCGGGTTTACAGGAGGGTCGCCCGCGAACTTCGGCGGAAGCTCGATGAGGGCCTTCGTGATCATGACCGCCACCGGGTTTAGGTCGCTCCCGTGCGCCTCAAGCCCGAGCCGCTGCGCCTCCAGCGGTATGGAGCCTCCCCCGCAGAACGGGTCCAGCACCGGCGGCGGGTTGTTTCCGGTGGAGCGCAGGATCTCCCTCCGCGCCATGCCCAGCACGTTCTCGTCCGAGGAATTCTCCCACTTCACCAACTCCCGGATAATGTCGAAGAGCCGCTCCCGCTCAATCTGCGCCTCGTCTTCGGGAAGGTCGTTCGAGGGGTCGTCCACCAGCGAGGCGAACAGCACCGCCCGGCAGGCGGCGAGCGGACGCCGCGCCCACCACAAGTGAAGCGTCGAGGGGTGGCCGTGGCGGATAGACTTCTCGCGGGAACTTTGGGCGTTGATCTCATCCAGCGGCAGCGCCACCTCTATGAGCTTCTTTCGGTAGGTCAACTGGTCTCCTCCGGTTCTGCGGTTCGTATCGAAATCACCTGCGGCGAGCTGACGCGGAGCATGGGCTTCGTAGGTTTCTCCGCGGTCACGAGTTCGGCGCCGGCAGCCTCGGCGGTCGCGATGTGCAGAGCGTCCATCGCGCCCAGCCCGTGCCGGCACGCGAGGTTCAAAGCCCTCTGTGAAAGCTCGGGCGAAGAAGATACCCAGTGCGTCACCGCGTCGAAGAACTCCTCGTAAAACGCCACGACCTCCGTTCTACCGAAGAATGCCGCGATGGGCAACACTTCTAACTTCAAGTAGACGCTGCATACGAAACTTCGGCCCGGGTCTTCGAGAACGGCTAGCGCGGGAGCCGAGAGCTCCTCCGTACCTTTCGCGGCGGCTATAAGCACGTCCGCGTCAACGAAAGTCGGTTTCAACCGCCGTGCCCGCTCCGACGCTCGCCTAGCTCCCGGTCTACTTCCTCCCAGGAGGAGAGCAACGGCTCTCCACTCTCCAAGATGCGCCGGCGCCGTTCGTCCAATCGTCGCCCCAGCGAAGACTTGCGTCCGGGAAGTCTCGACGTGCCACTCCACTCCTCAACCGTCCCGGCGAACCTGCGAGCATCCTTTTCCGTAGCCTTCCCTGGAGCGCTTATGACCTCCGTAAACCTCCAGAACACATCCGAGCGTTCCGGCTGGCGGCGGAAGCGTTGTCTCTTGTGTCTCCTGACTACAACTTTCATCGGCCCCTCATCCTGTCCATCGCGCTCGGCGCCACGGATGCCAGGAAAACTTCTTCGATCCTGGCATGTGCGGCGTCCAACCAACCAGTCACATCCTCAGGTCCAATCCCGAACCCAACCGTAGAGATGAACTCTAGATCCAGGGCAAGGTACTGGTAAGGCTCGCTGGCGTCTACCTCCAGGCCGGTCTGGTGCAGCAGTAGACCCTCCGGTTCATCGTAGCGCAACTCGTACCGTTGGAAGAAGTCGGTCAGCGTCTCGCCCAGCTTCGGCGGCACCGGTGGGTCCAGTGTTATGAACTCCCCCATGTCTATCTCATTCTGAAACGGCAGGGGGATTTGGTTTATATACCTTAGGCTAACCTGATCGAGGGTCGTAGGAGAAGCTACATCCAGATACTTCCGCAACGTCCCGTTTATGATTCTCGATAGGCTGCTCCAACCTGGATACGGATACAAGCGGTTGATAAACAACTGGTAAGGACTCAGGCTGACGAAAGTCGCTCCATCCTCACTGCTCAACCTGAGCCTGTCGACTACACCGCCGACCGAAATCGGTCCTTCATTCTCTCCGGCCCACAGTGGGTACCCTCCCCCCTGCTTGACCTGCTCCCGCCGTGGGAATTCATGCCTAATACGCTCGTACAGCATACCGGGAATGGCCCAGTCCCACCTCCCACCCGTATCGAAACGGAACTCGCACACGACCTCCGCGAGCGGCGGATTTACGAGCGTTTTGGACAAGCGTTCGGCTCCTTCGGGGATTAGACTACGGTACTACCAGCCCAGTTTACA
>JBBPZK010000241.1:0-5308 GCA_038199155.1 Rubrobacterales bacterium
ATGATACGCGGGGCCTCGCGGAGGTGATGGTTTTCCCGAGGGTCTATGCGGGGTGCTCGGGCTGTATCAGGGAGGATGCGATCCTGAAGGTGAAGGGCCGGGTCGAGAGTAAGGAAGGTATTCCGCGCATCGTAGCTTTGGAGATCGAGGAGCTGCATCTGGAGCCGGGGCTTGACCCTGTTTACCTCGACGTGGGCGTTTTCGTGGGGCGACCGAAGTCCGTGGTACACGAAGCGTTCCGGATCCTCGGCCGTCACTCCGGCGGGAGCCCGATGTTCCTGGCGTCGAGCGACGAAGAGCTGGAAGAGCGTATCCCCGGCGTCGAGGACTCCTCTGACCTTCACGCCGAGCTAAAGCAGCTACTCGGAACACGCTGCATCGGCTACTCGCGCCCGTCCGCGCCCCAGCCGAAAATGGAGCAGGTTTCCTGATCTCTGGCACGGTCTCGTGATCTCCCTATAGAATGGGCTGAGTCCGGGGTCGTAAGCGGACACAACCTGTATTAGTACGATCAGAAAGGCTGGGCCGACACATGGCGGAGCAGATCTCATTTACCCGCGGCGTGCCTCCCGCAGAGGCGTTTCCAACAGAGGCACTCGGTGAGTGTTTCGAGGCCGGTGTCCGGGAAGCCGCGAGTGTAGTCTTGCAGTACGGTCAGCAGGCGGGCTACGCGCCGCTCCGCCGACAGCTAGCGGAAGAGTACGGCGTCTCGGAGTCGGAGGTCATGGTCGGCAACGGGTCTCTGCAGTTGCAGGACCTGGTTTCCGCGTTGCTTATAAGGCCGGGAGCCGTCGTCTACACCGAGCAGCCGAGTTACGATCGGGCGATCAAAACCTTCCGGCGGCGCGGCGCCAGGGCGGTCGGCATCCCGCTGGAGGACGACGGTATAAGCGTCGAGCGGCTCGAAGCTGCGCTGGAGCGCGAAGTTCCCGCGCTTCTATACCTGGTCCCCGACTTCCAGAACCCGGCCGGAGCCACGCTCTCGCTAGAGAAACGTCGCAGGATAGTCGAGCTCGCCGAAGAGCACGGTTTCTGGGTCATAGAAGATATCCCGTACCGCAAGCTGCGCTACCAGGGCGAAGATCTACCTATGCTGCGTGAGTTCGGGGCCTCCAGGGTCATCACCATGAGTTCGTTCAGCAAGCTCCTTAGCCCCGGCATCCGGGTAGGGTTCATGCTCGCCCCGGAAGACCTGGTAGAAGACGTAAACAACCTCGGCCAGGACACCTACCTCTCGCCTGTCCTGCCGACCCAGGCGGCGGTCGCCGAGTATCTGCGGCGGGGCTGGCTCGAACCAAACATCGAGCAGCTAAAAGAACTCTACACGCCCCGCTGGCGGACGATGGCAGACGCCGTACAAAGCGAGCTACCCGACGCCCACGCCTTCATACCCGACGGTGGTTTCTTCATTAGCGTGATGCTCCCGGAAGACGCAAACGTGGACAACCTCGTAGGCCGGGCTAAAGACGAAGACCTCGTACTCAGCTCCGGCTCCGCATTCTTCGCCGACCCAGACGATGGCGGGCAGGTTCCAGGAGACAGGTTCGTGCGGCTCCCATTCTGCGCCGTCACCCCAGAGCAGATAGAAGAAGGAGTGCGGAGGTTGGCGGGTCTGCTCTGATATACAATGCATTCGCTTATGGATATAGTTTTGGGAATGAACTGGAACTGGAGCAAAAGGTTCTTATTCTGAACCTACCTTCTATCTCTCGTTGTTAGTTGACCCTTAAATAGAGAGTTCTTCTCTGTTGGAAGGAAAAAATCTCTGTAATCATACCGCTAGGCGCGGGGTGAGCCATGTTCTCGTTGGGACTCACGGAGTTCTTCTTGTGGTATCTGTTGAATAGCTCGGATAGCGCTCCAGGAGAGGAAAACAGGTGGCAAAGCGTTTTCCTCTCCGGTGAGCTTCCGCACCACGATTCCCAAGCCGCTGATCTCTTCTAGGCCGAACAACGCCGCCCGGCTTTCCGAGCGCCCTCTTGCGATTTCAAAAGGCTTATCAACATCAAGGTATGGACCAGCTTCGTAAGTAACCAACACCACCGTACCGAGCCAATCGTATACCCTTGGATAGTCGCCTTGGTCACCCAGCGGCATTTTTGACTGATTGGCTTCTTTGCTCGGCCGTTCCACGTTACACGGGCCGTTGATCAAGGTTATTGTTGTTTTCAAGCTTGCGTGTAGCGTCCCTATAGATGTCGCTCTTATATCTCTCGAATACCCTAGACTTGATTGCGGTGAAGCCCATAGGCATGCCCACATTCACGCTGGAGATCTCTGAAGAAGCAGCGGGCGGTTTGTCGGTTTTCCCCAGCCACACCCAGCCGTGGTGCGACGAACTGGGAGTCTTGACCGACGGCGCTCGTCTCACAAGGCCGACAACATCTACCATGGAAAGGTCTACCTTCTCACTTGCCTCACCGTAAATCTCCATGCCGGTAACGTTGCCGTCCTCATCGAAATGCAGCACGGTATCATCCGCCACTTCCTCAGACTCAGCCGTGAGAACATCGCTAAGGTGTATATAGAGAGAGTCTGTGTCTTTGTGGTAGCTAATCTTCATCCTTCGGCCACCTCCTAAGCCCCGGTTCTAGGCCCTGCAACCATCTATTCCTTCTAGCATCGAAACCTCTGTCGAAGAAATTCGTGTGTACCGTTTCACCGTCTTGTAAGACTATGATCCTCAGCCACTTACTCACCTCTTGTATATAAATCCAGTGCCTTGTTCGACCGTCATTCTGCCATTCAGTATACTCCGGTTCTCGCAGTGCCCTCTCGCGCCACTTCTGCTTTATAGATACCCTGTCCGGTCGTTTGGATACATCCTCGTCAAAGTGCCCGGACGTTTTCATTGGTCTGCATGATACTGTCTGTAACGGCCGTTGGAAACGGTATGCGCCTATAGTCGTATTGCTAGCTGAGGTCGTATAGCTCTCCGAACTTGGTTTTGAGGTAGTTGAGGTAAGGGGCTGTCTCCATCGGGCGTCCGGTGGCTCGTTTTACTAGCTCTTCTGGTTCGTAGCGGCTCCCGTGACGGTGGATGTTCTCGCGCAACCAGCCGAGCAGTGTTTCGAACTCGCATCGCTCTATCTCTTTTGGTATCTCGGGGTGGGCTTCTACGGCCGATTCGAAGATCTGGACGGACAGGACGTTGCCGATGGTGTAGGTCGGGAAGTAGCCGAAGAGCCCGGCGGCCCAATGCACGGCTTGGAGGACGCCTCGGGCGTCGTTTTTGGGGGTGAAGCCAAGGTACTCCTCCGTTTTCGCGTTCCAGGCTTCGGGAAGGTCGGTTACGGAGAGTTTTTCTTCGATCAGGGCGACTTCGAGCTCGAAACGGATCAGGATGTGCAGGTTGTACGTGACCTCGTCCGCTTCCACCCGTATCTCTGAAGGCGCCACGGCGTTCGCCGCCCGGTAGAATTCTTCGAGACCCACACCGCCGAGCGCTCCGGGAAAGGCTTCTTGCAGCCCAGGATAGTAGTTGGACCAGAACCCTCGGGAGCGGCCGACCAGGTTCTCCCACAGTCGCGACTGTGACTCGTGGACGCCCATCGAGACGCCGCTGGCGAGCGGGGTTCGGGAGTACGAAGGGTCTACGCCTTGTTCGTACATGGCGTGGCCCGACTCGTGCATCGTGGCGAAGAGGGCGGGCGAGAGCCAGGTCGGGTCGAAGCGGGTGGTGATACGAACGTCTCCGGGACCGCCGATCGGTACGCAGAACGGGTGGACGACCCGATCCTGACGCCCACGGTTAAAGTTGTAGCCGAAGCGGGAGATCACCGCGCGCCCGAACTCCTCCTGCTTGTCCTCGCCGAAGTCGCCGTGCAGGATGGTTGCCCGGTCCTCTTTCGTGGCGGTAGCGATGTCTCGAAGCATCGGCACGGCTTCGGACTTTAGCTCGTCGAACATCTCCTGGAGCTTCGCTTTCTTTGCGCCGGGCTCGTAGTCGTCGAGCAGTGCGTCATAAGGGTGATCCTCATACCCTAGATGCTCGGCCGCCTCCCTCTGGAGGTCCATTATTTTTTCCAGATGAGGCGCGAAGGCGCTCCAGTCGGAGTTCTCCCGCGCTCCCACCCAGGCGGATTGGGCCAGCGCGGTCCGGCGGGATAGCTCTCCGACAAGACGGCCGGGGAGCTTCGTCGCTTTCTCGTGATCCCGGCGGGTCCGGCGGAGCATGGCCGCGTCTACCGAGTCCGGTTCGGGCTCTTCGACGGACTCCAGCAAGCGCCCCGTCTCCCCGGAGACGAACATCTCGTGGGAGAGGCTGCTGAGGGTCGAGAGTTGTTCCGCCCGTCCTTCCACACCGCCTTCCGGCATGTACGTCTGGCGGTCCCAGCCGAGCGCGGCGCCCGCCGCACCCAGGTCCGCAATGGTCGCCAACCGTTCTTTTAGTTCCTGGAGTTTAGTTTGTTCAGTCATAGAGGTATGATAATCCAGAAAGATGGCGGATTTGGGACAGGTTGTGTTTTCTTTCCTGGTCGGATAACAGTAGTATGTCACTGGTGAGTCAACAGAAGTTCTTCCACGGAGGCTCGTTATGGACAATTTGATGAAAGGAACCCTGGCTTTAGGTGGGGTAGTCGCGGCCGCCGGGGTGACGCGGCGGGTGGCGAGAGGGCTTCGCGGCCCCAGGTACCAGCCGTGGGAGCGGCCGCCGTACAGGGAGTTCCCGCACAAGGTTCTCGTTCTCGGTGGCGGGTTCGGCGGCTATACGGCTGCGAAGAACATTTGCAAGCGCACCAAGCATCGGGACGACGTGGGGGTCATGGTGATCTCCCGTGAGAACTACTTTACTTTCTGGCCGCTGCTGGCCGGCGTTATAAGCAGTGATGTGGAGACCAGGAACGTGGCCCAGCCTCTGCGCCGGGATTTGATCCGTGTTGGCGCGAGCTTTCGGCGGGCGGAGGTCGAGGGCATAGATACGGAGCGGCAGGTTGTCTCGGCGGCGGGCATGGAGTTTCCATACGATCAACTGGTCGTCTCGCTCGGGGGAGAGCCGGCGTACTTCGGCATCCCCGGCGTCCAGGAGCACGCCATCAGCATGAAGGGCATCAGGACTGCCGAGGATATTCGAAACCGGGTTATAGAGCGCTACGAGGAGTATTCCCTGGCGCGCGGCGACGTGCCCCAGTCTAAGCTGACCTTCGTGGTGATCGGCGGCGGCGCAACCGGGGTCGAGACGGCCTCGGAGATCCACGGTCTCGTCCACGACACCATCAGCCCCGACTACCCGAATATAAACCCGAACCGGGTGAAGATAATCCTGATCGACCGCGGAAAGCAGATCCTGCGCGAGCTGGACCCGGCC
>JBBPZK010000242.1:0-5389 GCA_038199155.1 Rubrobacterales bacterium
AGAACGGGTGAGGGTCCGCACTGGCAGGAACCCCGAGCCCAGCGCAGGCATAGTGGATGCCCAATCGGTCAAGACAACCGGCGTAGGGGGGAAAGAGCGTGGCTATGATGGCGGAAAGAAGGTAAAGGGACGAAGGCGTGCAGGTGCTGGTAGATACCGAAGGTCTGGTGGTCAAGGCGAAGATTCACAGCGCGAAGATCGCCGACCAAGATGGTCTGAAGCTGCTGCTGGAGTCTGCCGAGGGACAGATCGAACGACTCTCTCACCTATGGTTAGACTCTGGCTATCGGGGACGAGGTAGGGAATGGGCTGAACAGAAGCTAGGCTTGAGCGTCGAGGTCGTCCACCGCTCCCCAAAGCCCGACCCAGACAAGATGTTGAAGGCTTGGGCCAGGAAATGGTTTGCCACAGGAAAGAACATCGACTTGAAGAAGTTGTTCCCGCGCCTTCAGGGCTTTGAGGTCCTACCGAGGAGATGGGTGGTGGGGCGATCTTTCGCGTGGATCTCTCACAACCGCCGGATGAGCAAGGACTACGAGGGTCTGAGCTCGACCGGCGAGGCATTCGTCTACACGGCGATGACTCGCCTCATGGTGAGGCGGTTGGCCCGTACCTGAAGCCCCGCCACCCCCATCAAAAAACGGGCACGGAAAACGGCTTCCAGAATCGGCTTATCTACGCGATTTTCATCCGACTGTTTTGCACTATCAGGAAAGGGTCCTATTCTGCTACTCTTCCTGACATGGCGGCAAAGTTCCAGGGGGTGGCGATCTACCTCAGGGTCTCAACAGATGACCAGCACTCGGAGAATCAGCTCCTGCAGCTCAGGGAGTTTTGCGAGAGGTGGGAGGGACACGAGCTCGTGGCCGAGTATGTGGACCAGGAGTCAGGAACCAGGGGTCGCAGGGAGCGCAAGGACTTCGATAGGATGTTCGCCGATGCCGCGAGAAGACGATTCGACGTGTTGTTGTTTTGGGCACTGGACCGTTTCAGCAGGGAAGGGATAAGGAAGACCATAGCCTACCTACAGAGGCTCGACGACTGCGGGGTAGCCTGCAAGAGCTACACGGAGCCCTTCCTGGACACCGACAACGAGCTGATCGCTCACATAGTGCTCGGGGTGAGCAGTTACTATGCCCAGCAGGAGGCTTTGAGGGAGGTTTTATGAGTGGTTTCAGTGACCTGTTTCGCCTCGATGGCAGAAAGTCACTCGTGGTGGGGGCGGGTAGAGGCATAGGTCGCGCGGCAGCTCTCGGACTTGCGGATTTCGGTAGCGAAGTTGTGTGCGCCGACATAGATGGCGCCGAGGACACGGCTAAGGAGATATGTTCCCGAGGCGGCGAAGCAGAGGCAATAGAGCTCGACATGACGGACGCAAGCGGGGTCAAGGATGCAGCCAGCCGGATAGGGGTGGTCGATGTCCTCGTCAGCGCACCGAGCATGAACGTCCGTAAGCGTCTCCTGGACATCACCGATGAAGAGTTCGACCAGGTCGTGGACCTAAACATGAAGGGGACGCTCCGCCTGATGCGCGCCTTCGGCCAGCTTATGAGCGAGCAGGGTAGCGGGAGCATCATAGTGTTCTCCAGCATCCGCGCTATGGTGGTCGAGCCAGGACAGGGTGTCTACGCGGCGACCAAGGCCGGGACTTTGCAGATGGCCCGGACCCTCGCGACTGAACTCGGGCCGAGGAACGTCCGGGTGAACGCCATCGCTCCGGGAGTGGTCGAAACACCCTTGACCGCACAGATTAAAGAGGACGAAGGCTGGTACAAAGCGTACGCTGACAAGAGTGTTTTCGGGCGGTGGGCAAAGCCTGAGGAACTAGTAGGACCGGTCGTATATCTGGCCTCGGACGCCAGCTCCTACGTGACCGGCTCGTACATGCTGGTGGACGGCGGCTGGACGGCGGCCGACGGCCGTTTCGAGCCCCCGCTCTAGCTTTGTGTTGGCGTCCGATCCGCTTCGTGGTACCAAAACAGCGTAGGGGCATATCGCTGTTGTTATTTTAATTGGCGCTACTCTGTTCTGGGGGATTGAGCAGGATCTCCGCCTGCGTCTGCTCCTCGATCTTCTTCCTGCCGTAAAGAAGTGGGAAAGCCTCGTCTCTAGCCCATGGTAGAGCCAGGTCCGCGTAGTGTTGGCTCTGGGGGTCTCCGGACTGTCCCGGAGAGTTCATCGCCACCGAGTTGTCCCACTCGCCCACGTCCACAACCATTCGCCAGGAGGCGCCTCCGGTCTGTAGAAAGTTGGTGGTGCTGTATCCTGTGTTGCCGATGGTGTCGCCGCTACCTCCCCGTGGAAACGGCCCTGTGTCCAGCCCGGCTGGTGGTTCGTCATCCCTTGGACCGCTGGAGAGAGGGTGCTGAAAGTACGCCTGGTGAAGTTCTCCCCATCGCCACGCCTCCGGGTGCGGCCCGAGCGTCCGCCGCAGGTGCTCCACGGCTTCTGCCAGGCTGGAGAGCATCACTTCGTCGCGCGCTCTCTCCGGATCGGGGCCAAGCCTGCCGTCGGGATGCTCGATGAGGTCGAGGACCGCGCGGGCATCGCCGACTTCCGCGTCCGACTCGAAGGAGTCGCTGGTCAGCATGGCGAGGGCGCGCCCGGTGTCCTGTTCCTGCAACACCGCCGAGAGGATCGCCCGGCGCAGGTAAAGCCGGTACCATACTTCGAAGAGCGCCGCGGCGGCTGAGTTGTCCTGGAGTACGCAGTCCCAGCCACGTAGCAGGCCGAGTGCCCGTTGCAAGTCGTGGTCTTCGGATCGCAGTCCTCCCATCGAAGAGACGATGCGGCGCGCAGGGATGGAGAGGTAGTCGGATTGCAGACGCAACGAGTCCTCGACGCCGGAGATCTTCGACGAATCGAGGACCTCGGATATTCTCCGGTGCCGGAAGTTTGGATGCCACTCGAAGCTTATCTTTCGCTCCTCCGCCGGGTACCCCTCCGGCAGATTCATCTGGTTGGCCGTGGAGATCCAACCTCGCGAAGGGTTTAGCTCCGAAGGTAGCATCTCTGGGTCCATGAAGCCGTCCCACTCATAGCGGCCGTCGCCCGGCACCGGTAGTAGCCCGTCCCAGTTGGGACGCCTGGGCACGAGACCGGCGGGCTTCCAACCGATGTTGCCTGCGGTATCCGCGTAGACGAGGTTCTCACCGGGCGTTCTCCAGCTCCGCAGGGCCGCGACGAACTCATCCCAACTCCCGGCGCGCATGTACCGGAGGCTCGCCAGGTACGGTGCAGCCCCTGTCTCCAGCCACGACGCACGCACGGCGTACGCTCTGTTCCGCTCCGCGTCCTGGTGGATGACCGGCCCGTGGCGCGTGTACTTCAACTCCACTTCTGCTGGGCTTCCGCCTCTGACGGGTATTTCCTCACTCACGGTTCGCATCGCCTCCCAGCCGTCGTTGTAACGGTACTCTTCGGGAGCTTTGAATCTGGTCTCGTAGACGTAGAGGTCTTCCTGGTCGACGGGGAAGACCGTGAGACCGAAAGCTATCCGGCCGTTGTGTCCGATGGAGACGCCGGGCAGGGCGGGCTCTCCGGCCCCGATCACGTCCAGCCCAGGAGCCGACAGATGCACGGCGTAGCGCAGTGACGGCACCGCTTGGTCCCTATGGGGGTCGTTTGCGAGTACGGGCCGCCCGGTCGTGGTCCGCGCCGGGGCGAGGACCCAGTTGTTGCTCCCCTCGTCTCCCAGGCGGGCTCTTCCGTCCGAGAACTCCACCGGGCCGGTGGCCAGCCGGTAGAGCGTGAGCACTTCGTCGGAGATGTCCTCAAGGATGAGTCCGTCAGGAACGGTAATCTCCACATCGGGCTCCAGGACGCTGCGCAGGTGCTCCACGCTGGTGCCGAATTCTCTCAGCGTGATCGCCCGCGCGACCTCATCCTCCAGGTTCCGGTACAGGCCGTTCGATCTTATCCTCACCACGTCCTCCGCCGACCAGTTCGCCGGAAGATATCCTAGCGTCTCAAACTCCACGGGCAGAAGGTCTGGTTGGAGCCGGGTCATCTCGACGTAGGCGTTGATTCCCGCGACGAACCTGCTCAGGGTCTCTCTCGTGCCGGGGCCGTAGGCACTCCACTCCTCGTCCATGTCTCCCCGGTAGAGAAAAAGTCTTGCTGCCCGATCCTGCTCCACGTAGCCGGGGCCGAGTGCCTCCGAGAGCAGACCGAGACCGCGCCTGCGCCAGAGGTCGAGTTGCCACAGCCTGTCGCGGGCCGCGTTGAAGCCCTGCGCGAAGAACAAATCGTACTCGCTCCCGGCGTAGATGTGCGCCACTCCGTGACGGTCCACCAAGATCCGGCCCCGATCATACAGGCCTTCCAGCGTGTAGGAGAGGCGGCTATCAGGTCCCAAAGTCCACGCCGTCTCTCCGATACACGACCTCTCCTCCAACCATCGTCAGGTCCACCCGAAGGTCTTTTATCTTCTCCTCCTCCGTTGAGAGGAGCGGCGTGTCGAGAACCACCAAGTCCGCCAGCTTACCCGGCTCTATAGATCCTTTGCGATCCTCCTCGAAGCTTGCGCGCGCCCCGTTGATGGTAAAGAGCCTTATGGCTTCTGAGATCGTGATCCTCTGTCCGGGACCTACCGCGGCACCGGAGTCGCGGTTTCTGTTGACGGCGGCGTGGGTGCCGAGCAGGGGTTCGTGTTGGGTTTTGGGCGCGTCGGAACCGGCCGCCGCCTGAATCCCGTTGTCTATGAACGAGCGGGCCGGGTACATGCTCTCGACCCGCTCCTCGCCGTAGTTCTCGATGTATCCGTCCCCGAACTCGTGGAAGAACGCCGGATTCGGTATGGGGATTATGCCGAGGTCCGAGATCCTCTTTAGCAGATCCGGAGAGGCGATGCCGCAGTGCTCGATTCGGTGGCGGTGATCCTCTCTCGGGGCGCTTTTCAAAGCCGCCTCGATACAGTCAATGACCATCTCGATGGCCCGGTCGCCCTGGGCATGAGCCGTGATCTGGAAACCCGCCCGGTGGGCCCTCCCTAGCACCTCGTCCAGGTGGGCTTGATCATGGTACAGGATGCCGCGGTTCTCGGGGTCGCTGGTATAAGGCTGGCGCGTGGCTATGGTGGGGCCACTGCTAGACCCATCGGTGAACAGTTTGGCCGGGCCTATCCGGTAGCGTTCGTCCCCGAGACCGGTCGTTATCCCGGAGGCCAACGCTTTCTCGACCATCGCCTCCGCGTCGGTAAGGGCGCAGATCATGGCGTAGATGCGCACCTTTACGTTCCTCGATTGGACCTCTTGCTGCATGATGCGCAGGTTATGCGCACCGTAGCCGCCGGCATCGTGGATGCTGGTAATGCCCGAGGAGATCAGGTCATCCGAGGCCGCCGCAAGTGCCTGCCGCAGCTCATCTTCTCCGAAAGCCGCAGCTTCCG
>JBBPZK010000243.1:0-3383 GCA_038199155.1 Rubrobacterales bacterium
AACGAAGACTACCTGACCGGCCTCCTCGCGAAAACCCGCTTTGACGAGAAGTTCGACCAGACGCTCGAAGCCTCCCGCGAGGAGGGATTGTCGTTGAGCATCCTGATGGCCGACATAGACAACCTGAAGAGCATAAACGACTCCCACGGGCATCTGTTGGGCGAGTTTACCGTCGGTCAGATCGGCCACATCATAAAAGAGTGTTACGCCTCGGGCGAGCGTTACGCCACACGCTTTGGAGGTGACGAGTACGAGATCCTCCTACCCGACATGAGCAAGGAAGAGGCGCTTGTTGCGGCTGAGCGGATCCGCCGCCGCGTAGAGGAATACTCCTTCGAGCGTGACGGTCTCTACGCCAACCCGACCCTCTCTTTGGGGGTCGCAACCTATCCGGAAGACGGCGCGACCGCGGATGCCCTTACCGGCGCCGCCGACAAAGCCCTCTACCGCGCCAAAAACCATGGCGGCAACACGGTCAGCGAATAGTCCCGTCGCCTGTCTCCTCCCGCAGTAGCCGCCGGTAGAAGCCAAGGCTGAAGAGGAAGGGCACGAAGTAGTACACGATCCGGAAGAGGATGGCCGCCAGTGGTCCCGGATCCCCCTCACCCCGAGATCCAGAGTGTTCTCTAGCTCTTCCAGACGGGCTGAGGCGTCGCGGCGCGCCACGAGACGCCACACTGTTCCGGCCAGGCGTAGCGCCAGGGCCCTCACGCCGCTGACAAAAATCACCAGGGCTGCGAGGACGACCAGGACGAAGAGCAAGCCGGCCGCGAGCCCGACGCCGACGAACATGCTCCGGGGCAGAGGATGGTTCAGGATCAGGTAGACGAAGCCGACCGGTATCAGGACGAGCAGGATCAGGTTATTGAGCGCGGAATGAAAAAGAGAGGCGGTGAGGATGTTCCGAATGGGAAGCCCTCGGCGTTTGAAGAATAGTATCCTGATGGAGAAACCGGCGGTACCGGCGGAAGCCATTAGGTAATCCAGGGCGTAGGAGACAAAGCCCACGTAGAAGAGGTCTTTCGGGCTCATCTGGACGCCAAAAACCTCGCTCGAGATCGCGAACGAGAGGCTCAGACACGCATACGATACGGCGGTCAACAGCAGCGCGACGGGCAACAATCTCCAGTCGGCCTGACCCAAAACCTTGTGAATTCCCCCCCAACTCGACGCGATTACGATCACGCCCAGCAACGCCAGTAGCGCGATGGCCAACGTCAGTGCTCCTTCCCGGCGGCTCCTAGAGCGTGACACTTCTCTACTCTTCCGTGACCCTGGTCAATGCTATACCGATCTTCGCCAGGGCCGGCGGGCCGCCGGTGTATACCAGGAAGCGTTTCTCCCAGTCCGGTTCGAACTTGGCCTTGTAGTTCTTGAGTCCTTTGTAGGAGAAGAAACGGGTGAGGCGTTCGGAGATCTGGTTGAGTGCCCGTTCCTGCAAGGAGGCGCCGGGACACTCACCCACCCCGCTGAGCGGGGCAAGCCCCAGATCGAAGCTCCGGTATCCCTCCTCCTCCAGGGACAAAAGCACCGCGATAAACAGATAGTCCATGACGCCGTTCGGGATCTCGATCCGGTGACGCATCAGGTCTATGGTGGCCTCTCCTTCCCGATAGGAGGGGATCTGATTGACGAAGGCCAGTGCCCGCCCCTCCGTTGGCTCGCGTACGATGAAGAGTCGAGTTTCGCCCACGTAGTCCCGTTTGAAGGAGCCTATGGTAAAACCGCGTTCGCGCCGCCCGGGAAGCGAGAGCCACTCGTCGGATATCGCCTCCACTTCATCCAGTAGCTCGCGGGAGTGCGGCAGGTCGTACCGGATCAGACGGTAGCCTTCTCTCTCCTCGAACTTGCGTTTTATGTAACGGAACCACTTCCGCTTCACCGTCTTCGAGCGGAAGTGCTCCAGGTCCAGTATCGCCTCCTCGCCGACCATGAGCTCCCGCATCCCCAGCCGATGGTACATTGGGAGCAGGTCAGATAGGACCTCGTGAAAAGCTACCCCCCAACTATTGTCGGAGCAGAAGCGCAAGAACCCCCGGGTGACGTCCTCGAGATCCTGTTCTGTCCCGACGGGGTCGCCCAGTGCGAACGCGACGCCACCGGCCACCCGGTAGGCGATGAAGGATCGGCGATCTTCCGAGAAAAAGTAAGACTTATCCGGCCAGAGCTTGAAGAAGTCGAGGGAAGAAGTACCGTGCTTCTGCAAGATGCTACGCGCCTCCTGACGTTCCTGGGGCAAGGTTCTCAGACGGTACGCCAGAGGGCGGAAGAGGCTGTAGAGGGCGAAGCCTCCGGTTATGAGGCCGGTCCAACCTAGAGAGTCCAGAAACCAGTCGGCCTGGGGAGTGTAGGGGATCAAGCTCCCGTTGCCCATAAGCGTGTAAGCCCTCAAGGTCATCACGAAAGACTCGACCAGATGGAAGTTCGTTCCGAGGTCACGCTCGTCCAGAAGCCAGAAACCCAAGGTTCCGTAAGCTACGGCGAGCAGGACGCTCGCGACCAGCACCCCGAGGCCCCGTACGATACTCTGGGGTTCGCTGCGGACCGTAAACCTCTTTCGGAATAAGAACAGGAGGCCGAAAACCAGGACAGGATCAAGGGTCGCGTACCACGGCGTCCGGTGGTGAACCAACTCCTCGTAGGGCAGCCGCTCGTAGACGAGACCGTGAACGGCGTGGCTCGCCACCACCACGACAGAGCTCGCCACCGCGAGCCACCATGCCATCCGTTTGCGCCAGAGAAGGTTCAGGGAAAGGTAGATCAGGGTGAACCCGAAGAGCAGGCTCAGGGACCTGTTCCAGTAGTGCAGCCCGAACGGCAATAACCCCGACAGCCCGGCCCGGTCCGGTATCCTGACCTCCTGGACCCATAGGATCTCCAAGAGCCCGTTGATAAAAGCCACACCCGCGACCAGCCACACGGGCCAGTCCGGCGCTGCGGCATCCCTCCTCGACGAAGATTTCCCGAAAAGAGAAAGAACTCTACCCCGTACCCTAGGGATTAGCTTCATATCAGCCGAGACCCCTTCCTTGTTTTCTCATTAGCTTTTGCTGCCTCCTGGAGATCGTTATTCGAGATGAGCGCTGGCGAATATAAAGAAACCGGACAGATGTTTCCCCTACAGAGACCACGCGTGCTTTCCTGGATAAGTGTGGAACTCGTGGGTGACGTGGAGGCTACTCAACTGACCGGAGAACCGCTTCTCAAAATCCAGGAAGTCTTTATCCTGCTCTCCGACAAACAGGTAGAAAGCAGGCATCTTGCCCCGCAAGCCCGGCAAATATAGAGCGGGGCTGTTCTTGCGGGCAAGACTGTTTGCCTTGGAGCCAAAAAGCCTCTTCACGTCGCTGGGAAACATCTTAAAGTAGCCGGAGAAGCTACCT
>JBBPZK010000244.1:0-8454 GCA_038199155.1 Rubrobacterales bacterium
AGCTTGGCGGCTATGCGGTCGTCCACCTCGGAGGGCTGGACCATCACCCGGATCTCACGCCCCGCCTGTATCGCGTAGGCTTTGTCCACTCCTCTGTGGCCCTGGGCGATATCTTCGAGGGAACGCAGGCGTTCGAGGTATATCTCGGTGGTCTCGCGCCTCGCGCCGGGACGGGCGGCTGAAACGGCGTCCGCCGTGGCGACGAGGACGTCCTCCACGGTCTCCATCTCGATCTCGTGGTGGTGGGCGCTTATCGCCCGTACAACATCCTCAGATTCGCCGCTCTTCTTGGCGGAGCGACCGCCTATGAGGGCGTGGGTCCCCTCGACCTCGTGGTCTATTGCCTTGCCCACGTCGTGCAAAAGGCCGGCCCTACGGGCGATCTTGACGTTCGCCCCGAGTTCCTGGGCCATCATGGCGCAGAGGTTGGCTACCTCGACCGAGTGGGCGAGCACGTTCTGTCCGTAAGAAGTCCTGAACTTCAGGGCGCCCAGCAGACGCACCAGGTCGGCGTGCATGCCGCCGCCGATCTTCGAGTCGTAGATCGCCTGACGACCGGCGCTCTTTATATCTTTCTCGATCTCCTTCTTCGCTTTGGCAACGACCTGCTCCACGCGTCCGGGGTGGATCCTCCCGTCCTGGACCAACTGCTCCATCGCGACCCTGGCGATTTCCCGGCGTACGGGATCAAAGCAGGATATAACGACCGTCTCCGGCGTGTCGTCGATGATGACATCGACACCCGTGGCGGCCTCAAACGCCCTTATGTTCCTACCTTCACGTCCGATGATGCGACCCTTCATATCGTCCGAAGAGAGGGCGACCGCCTTGGCGGTAGACTCCGACGTTATATCGGAGGCGAGGCGCTCCATTGTGGTGGAGATGATCCTACGCGCCTCCAGATCAGCTTTTTCCTCGGCCTCGAAAGTGCGATCCCTCACCATGCGCCCGAGACGGTCCTCGAGCTCCATCTCCAGGTCGGTGAGCAGCCGATGCTCGGCGTCTATGCGGCTGAGACCGGAGATCTCCTCCAGAGCCTTGACGTGCTCCGACTCCCTCTGTTCTAACTCCTCCCCTTGCTTCCGCAGCGAATCTTCCCTGCGCTCGAACTCGCGCCGGCGTTCTTCCAGCTCGGAGTCTCGCCTATCCAGAGAAGACTCGCGGTTGTTGACCCGTTCCTCGAAACGTGAGACCTCCGCCCGTCGGGAACGAACCTCTGCTTCAGCTTCCTCCTTGACCCTGAGAGACGCTTCCTTCGCCTCCAACTCCGCTTCACGCTTTCGTGACTCGGCAGTCCTATTTGCTTCTTCGAGAATAGAGTTCGCGTCGGAACGGGCAGCAGCCTGCCGATTCTCGACCCTTGAGCTACAGAAAAGGTAGCCCAAGCCTCCGCCGACGGCGAGTCCGACGGCTAGCGCCAGAATCGCTAACAAAACGTTCATAAATTCTCCTCCAAAAAGGCCGCGCCCACCGTTCGCGGTCACCCCGGCTCACGGCGGCCGGCCGGACTAAAACTCCGGTTACTACTCGCCGGTCTCCCCGGCGCGATCTCCGCTATACTCGCGGGCTATCTCCGCGCACACCGCGACGGAGTATCCCCGACGCGACAGGAAACCGTAGACCCGACGCGACTCCGCATCGGACCCTCTATTAGTATTATATCTCCGAGCGGCGGCAGCGCGAGCGTCCTCAAGCTCTGAACGTCCGCAAAACGCTTCGTCCACCGCGGCGCGCACGGTCTCCTCCCCCACACCTCGCCTCCGCAGGTCGGCGGATACGCGGCGTGGCCCGTACTTTTTGGCTCTCTGAAGGGCGGCGGAGCGTGCGAATTCGAGATCATCCACGTACCCGAGTTCCGCCAGACGACCGATCACCTCGTCTAGAGTGTCGCCGGAGTACCCGTAGCGCACCAGGCGTTCTTTTATCTCGCCCGAGGAGCGAGCCCGGTAGCCGAGGAAGCCCAAGGCGCGGCTCATCGCCAGCGCCCGGTCTCCCAGCCTACGGGCTTCCGCGAGCTCCTCTTCTGAAAGCTCGGCTCCCTTGTCGAGACCTCGACTTGAAGCTACCCCGGCGTCGATCTCAGCCCAAAACTCACCGTCAACGTAAACTTTGGCCCGCTCACCGCGAAACCTGATGCCGGTTACGAGTGGCACGGTCGTTCCGGTCGGTAAGCGGGTACCTTAGCGTGACCGAACGGCCGGCTCTCCTGAAGGATTCTCGATGGGCTCGATGGGCGCTCCATCCTCTTCCAGCCCGTCGGCCTCTTGGTGGTCAGCGAGTTCATCTTTCTGATTGAGACCGAGCTTGTCGTGGACTTCGGCGACGATCCGCTCGCGAACCTCGGCCTCGTCTTTGAGAAACTGCTTCGCTTTCTCCCGGCCCTGGCCGAGCCGCTCGTCGCCGTAGGCGAACCAGGCTCCGCTTTTCTGGACCACGTCATTCTCAATAGCGACGTCCAGCAGGCTCCCCTCCCGAGAGATACCCTCGCCGTACATGATGTCGAACTCGACGGTCTTGAAAGGCGGGGCGACCTTGTTCTTGACTATCTTGATCCGCGTCTGGTTGCCGACGGTATCGTTACCGACTTTCAAAGCGCCTATACGCCTGATATCGATCCTAACGCTTGAGTAGAACTTGAGCGCCCGACCGCCGGGGGTCGTCTCGGGAGAGCCGAACATAACCCCGATCTTCTCCCGGAGCTGGTTGATAAATATGGCCGTCGTCCCGGAACGGCTGAGAGACCCAGAGAGCTTCCTTAGAGCCTGGCTCATCAAACGGGCCTGGAGGCCAACGTGCGAGTCGCCCATCTCACCCTCGATCTCAGCTCTAGGCACGAGGGCGGCGACCGAGTCGATCACCAAGACCTGCAACGCGCCGGAGCGGACGAGGGTGTCAGCTATTTCGAGGGCTTGCTCCCCGTTGTCCGGCTGGGAGAAGTAGAGTTCTTCGAGGTCCACGCCTATGGCTTCGGCGTAGATCGGGTCGATAGCGTGCTCGGCGTCTATGAAGGCGACAAGACCACCGGCTTTCTGAGCTTCGGAGAGGATGTGAAGGGCGAGGGTGGTCTTGCCACTCGACTCCGGGCCGAAGATCTCGACGACCCTCCCCCGCGGCACACCACCGACACCGAGCGCCAGGTCGATAGAAAGAGCGCCAGTTGGAATAACGGCGATCTTCTGCTGGACCTTATCACCCATGCGCATGATCGAACCCTTGCCAAACTGCCGCTCTATCTGCGTTACGGCGGAACCTATGGCTTTGGACTTATCCAACGAACCCTCCAAAAATAGCTGCTAAAAGATTGGACTTACTATCGGAATTATACTGTAGTGGAACAATGCTCCCAACGCTTAACTACTCGCCGGGACTGGCGCTTTTTACAGTGTAGGCTTTCTTGAGCACCTCCCCATCCCGACCCAACGCTCCCAGGTTCTGGCCGTTGAGCGAAACCATGACCGCACCGGCGTTTCCGGTGAAGACCACGAGCCTCCGCTTCGCCTCGAAAGTCTCCGAGAAACCAGGCTGGGAGAGGTGAGAATAAGAGATAACCCCGTCGGTCCTCACTTCGATCCAGGATTCAGCCCCCACTATCTTTATACGCGCCTCCAGGGGACCCTGATCCGGCTTTGCGGAGGTAGAGGCTGCTTTGTTGGACTCCGTATTACCGGGGTTGCCCGGCGCGGCGACTTTCTTCGCGCTTTCTTTCTTCTTTCTCGTGCCTTTCGGTACAGGCGTATCGTTCCTGGAGACCTTATCCCTGGAGACGAACCCGGCGTTGTCGTGATTGGTCTGACGCCCCTGGTTGTCTGAGGCAGGCAACCCCCGCCCGACGAAGTACACCGTTCCGAGTAGCGCCACGAGCAAAACTCCCGCCAGGGCGAGGACTGGTACGCCAATGCCGGAAAGCAGGCCCGCGCTTCGGTTTCGTCTCTCTCCACCGGAAAGAGCCTTCGCGACAGGCATAGGTTCCTGGATCCCGGCCCCGGAAGAATTCTCCGGGTTTTCGCGGCTCGCGGGTAAGGGGCCGGTCCCGTCTTCTTCCTTCTCTTGACCGCTCTCTTTGAGTTCTCTGGACAACGCTTCGCCGTCGAGACCGAGGAAAGTAGCGTAGGTCTTTAAGAACCCGTGAACGTAGATGGAAGCCGGCAGGATATCGTAATCTTGTCGCTCCAGTGCATCCAAGTAACGAGCGCGGATCTTGGTTTCCTGCTCCGCTTCCTCTAGTGAGAGACCTCGCTTCTCGCGCTCTCTCCGCAGAGCCGAACCAATGTTCAGGCCGGTGCGCTGATCTTCGCCCATGCCTGGTATCTTATCATCTTCATTACCATCTCTCACCCGAAAAGCGGAGCGTCATTGTCGTCGACGTCAGAGCCGTCAGGAACAGCGTCTGTTCCCGTTCCATTGGTTCCGTTCTGGTTGCGGTCTTGGGTAGCTCGGGCGGCATCGTCTTCTTTGTTGAAGATGTTGTTGAGATCCAATTCCGTGGCGACGACGGAGCGGGCTTTGGAACCTTCGTAAGGCCCGACGACGCCTCTGCGTTCCAGCGTGTCGATAATGCGTCCGGCCCGCGAGTAACCGACCCTGAACCGCCGTTGTACCGCGCTGACCGAAGCCTGCCGGGTCGAGACCACGAAGCTCGCGGCGTCCGGGACGAGCTCGTCGTCCTGCTCCCCGGACTCCTCCTTGCTCTCCTTCGGCTCCGTCACCTCTTCTATGTATCTAGCCCGCGCACCGGCGGCGCTCGCCTCGACTACTTCGTCCACCTCGGACTCAGAGATATACGCGCCCTGGACTCGCGCGGGGCGTATGGCTGAAACAGGTTTGTAGAGCATGTCTCCCATGCCGAGCAGGGCTTCCGCGCCGGGACCGTCCAGGATCACACGCGAGTCGACCTGGCTCGAAACCGCGAAGGCGATGCGGCTCGGGATGTTCGCCTTGATCATGCCGGTTATAACGTCCACGCTCGGACGTTGGGTCGCGACCACGAGATGAATTCCTACGGCCCTTGCTTTCTGCGCGAGCCGGATGACCGCATCCTCGACTTTCGCCGCCGCCGTCATCATCAGGTCCGCAAGCTCGTCTATGACCACGACCACGTAAGGCAGCGGCGTCTCCGCGCGGTCGTTGTAGCCTTCCAGGGAGCGGACGCCTAGCTTCTCAAGGACCTCGTAGCGGCGCTCCATCTCGGCCACGGCCCACGAGAGGGCGTTCGCGGCCTTCTTCACGTCCGTGACGACCGGGGTTATGAGATGCGGTATGCGCACGAACTGCGAAAGCTCCACCCTCTTCGGGTCGATCAAGACCATCTTCACCTGCCGCGGGTCCGTAGTCAGGATGAGCGAGGTGAGTAGGCTGTTGAGCATCACGCTCTTGCCGCTGCCGGTAGTTCCCGCAACGAGCAAATGGGGCATCTCCGCCAGGTCTAGGAAGACGCCGCGTCCTGAGAGGTCTTTTCCGAGCCCCACGGGAAGCGCCCACTCGTTCGCCCCAGGATAGTCCTGAAAGACGTCCCCGAGCGTCACCGTGGCCGCCTTCGTATTCGGCACCTCGACCCCGACGGCGCTCTTTCCAGGGATCGGCGCGAGTATCCGAACCTCCGTAGCAGCCAGCGCGTAAGCGATATCCTGCTGCAAGTTTCGAACCTTGCCGACCTTCACCCCGGCCCCGAGACTCAACTCGTAGCGCGTAACCCTCGGCCCGACGACCGCCCGTATAACGTGCGCCTCGACCCCGAGCTCCGAGAGAGCCCGCGTAAGGCGACGGCTCGTCCCCTCAGCATCGTGCTCCGGATCCCCGCTACCGAGTGTTAGCAGCGACGGAGAAGGCGGCGAATAGTCTCCCGTCACCCGCTCCTGTATCTCCGGGAACCCGTCTATCTCCCGCTTCTCCGGCAAGATCACCTCGAAAGATTGAGGCTCTCCCTGGTATCCTCCCTCACGCTCGTCTGAAACCCTTCCACCAGGATGCGGTTTTTCCGGTTCCTCCTGTTCTTTTTTGAAAGGTTGACGGATGCTCTTGAGGCCACGTCCGAGGCTCTTGCCGCTTCCCCCGGAACCTTGGTTACGCAATTTGGGTCTCCTACTCCGCAGCCACCCGTAGAGACTTTGCGCCCCTGATCCAACCGATGAACCAGCGGATCTGAAACCCACTCCGGTCAGGAGGGAGAGTCCGACCGCGTACAGCAGCACCAGCACGAGACCGGCTCCAATGAATCCACCCACTGAGTAAATAGCCGAATACAACGCGCTGCCGGTTATGCCTCCTGCGCCTTTATATGCCTCCGGCTGAAAGAGTCTGCCCTGCGATAGTGTCGCTGCGAAAGAAGTAGCAACGGCCACCAGCAGCAGCGCGGCCCCCGCCACCCGGCTCCACGACAGGCGGCCAAAAAGCACCAGCCCTCCGGCGAGTACCGCCAACGGCGCAAGCGTGACGCCCGCGACACCGAGTAAATAATTAACCGCCAGGAGGCCTACCTGGCCGAGTAGAGCCCCCTGTCCGGTAAGGAACGCGGCCGTGAAAAAGAGCCCCGCGCCTAGCAACACGAGACCAATCACCTCACGAGAAACAGCCAGCCTCCACAGTGTCCCGGAGAGAAACCCCACCCCGCCCTGACTGCCCTTCTTGCGGGCGGGAGATCCCCTCCTCATCCTGGAAGGGCTGTTGGAAGCCTTTTTCCGGGGCTTTCTAGTGGCGCGTTTGTCGTTAGCCATGCCGCTTAGTCTAACGCATCAACCTGTGGGTGAGGGTCAAGCACCTCATGTGGTGGTGAAGCTGAGGTTAAACCTCAACTATTAGCGGCAGGATGATCGGGCGTTTCCTGGTACGGTTCGCCAGGAAGCCCGAGAGGTCTTTCCGGATCGCCGTTTTCAGCTCGCCCCAGTCGGTGACTTGCTGGCTCGCGGTCCGCGCGAGCGTCTTGCCAACGACCTCGATCGACTCCTGGGCGAGGCCGTTCGACTCCTGCGGGTTTACGAAGCCGCGAGAGATGACGTCCGGGGGGCCGAGGAGGGCGCCGTTCTGGGCGCTTATGCGGGCGACGACGATAAACATCCCGTCTTCGGAGAGCTGCTGGCGTTCGCGCATGACGCCGTCGGAGCTTTCGGCTAGTCCGCCGCCGTCCACGAGGAACATTCCGGCTGAGACGTTCTTCTCCCGGCGGGCCTTGCCGTTCTTGAACTCCATCCGGCCGCCGTTCTCCAGGATGAAGATATTCTCCTCTGGGATGTCCATAGACATAGCTGTATTAGCGTGGTGGCGGAGGTGACGGAACTCGCCGTGGACCGGGACCAGGTAGCGCGGCTTGAGGAGGGAGAGCATGATCTTCTGCTCTTCCTGGGCGGCGTGGCCCGAGACGTGGACCGGCATGTGGGCGCTGTAGCAGACCTCGGCGCCTCGCTTCATGAGGTTGTTGATCGTGCGCGAGACGCCACGCTCGTTGCCGGGGATCGGGTGGGCAGCTATAACGACGGTGTCGTCCGGTCCAACCTCTATGCTCCGATGGGTTCCGTTGGCGATACGACTCAGTGCGGCGAGCGGTTCACCCTGGGAGCCCGTGGTGAGGACCACGATATCGCTGTCGGGGATCTGGTTGATATCCCGCTGGTTGACCATCATCTCGGAAGGAAGGTCCAGATATCCGAGGTCGCGTGCGATCTGGACGTTCCGGATCATGGAACGCCCCGTAACGCCTACGAGCCGGTTGTGCTTTTTGGCCGCCTCGACGACCTGGCTGACACGGTGGATGTGCGAAGCGAAAGACGCCACGATGATCCTACCCGCAGCCTGCTCGAAGACGTTATTGAGGGTAGCGCCGACTATCCTCTCGGAAGGGACGTATCCGGGGCGCTCGCTGTTGGTCGAGTCACCGAAGTAGGCGAGAACGCCTTCATCTCCCAAAGCGGCGAAGCGGGCGAGGTCTATCGGTTCGCCCTCGATCGGGGTCAGGTCTATCTTGTAGTCGCCGGAGAAGACGATCAAACCCGCGTTGGTGCGGATGGCGATCGCGAGCGCTCCGGGAATAGAGTGGTTTACGTTGACGAATTCGAGGCCAAAACCCGCGAGCCGCTGGGTGTCTCCGGCCTTTATCTCGCGCAGGTCGCCCTTCTTTATGCCGAACTCCTGCAACTTGCTCCGCACGAGACCGAGGGTGAGCTTCGTACCGTAAACGGGTACGTTGAACTCCCTCAGGACGTAGGGTAGGGCTCCGACGTGGTCTTCATGACCGTGAGTCAGGACTATGCCCTTGAACTCGTCGGCGTGCTCTCTAAGGTACGTGAAATCCGGCAAGATGACGTCTATACCAGGCGTCTCCTCGTCCGGGAACGACATACCGGCGTCCACCAGGATCATTCCGCTCTCCTGGCGAACCGCCGTCATATTCTTGCCGATCTCCCCTAGTCCTCCCAGGGGCACGACCTGCAAAGTTTTGTTATCTAACAGCTCGAACTACCTCCT
>JBBPZK010000245.1:0-3883 GCA_038199155.1 Rubrobacterales bacterium
GTTCGGCTCGGGGCTCATGCTTATGCGCTTGTAGTGGTTGTAGACGGCGACGGCGAGGACCTTCTTGGCGTCTTCCTGCCCGATAACATACTCGTTGAGTATGCGGTTGATCTCACGAGGCTTCGGGAGGTCATCGTCTTTTAGGACCTCGGGACCGGAGAACTCCTCGTCTATGATCTCATTGCACAACTCGATGCACTCGTCGCAGATATAGACGCCGGGACCGGCTATAAGCTTTCTGACCTGGCGCTGACTCTTCCCGCAGAAAGAGCACTGCAACTGGTCTGACGGGTCCCTCATCAAATCCTCCTCAGCATGTCTACTGCTTCCACTATCGAGCGTCCCATAGAAAGGCCCAGCCGCCTAATGACTGCGGACGATGCTGTCTATGACGCCGTACTCGACGGCCTCTTCAGGACCCATTATGTAGTCGCGGTCGGTGTCGCGCTCGATCCTGTCGTAGGGCTGGCCGGTCCTGTCGGAGAGGATCTCGTTCAGGCGCCGCTTGGTCCGAACCAACTCTTCGGCGTAGATCTCCACGTCGGACGCCTGTCCGCCTATGCCCTGGGTGCTCGGCTGATGCAAGAGTATCCGCGTGTTGGGGAGCGCGTTCCGTTTGCCCTTCGCCCCGGCGGCCAGCAGGAATGCGCCCATCGAGGCGGCCATGCCGAGCGCGGTCGTGGAGATATCGGGCTTGACGAACTGCATCGTGTCGAAGATGGCTAGCCCCGCCGAAACACTGCCGCCCGGAGAGTTTATGTACAGGTTGATGTCCTGCTCCGGGTCTTCACTTTCTAGGTGAAGGAGCTGTGCCATTATGGCGTTCGCCACTTGATCGTCTACCGGCGTACCGAGGAAGATGATCCTATCCTTCAGCAGCCGCGAGTAGATGTCCATCGCCCGCTCGCCTCGCGGGCTCTGCTCTATAACATAAGGGATAACACCCTGGGGATTCAAGCTCACTTAGACTCATCTCCTTCTGTTGCTTCGACTTCCACCGGAACAGCCTCAACTACTTCGGCTTCGTCCTCTGCCACTTCTTCCTCGGCCATGATCTCTTCGGCCACGGCTTCAGCCTCGGCGATTTCTTCCTCTTCGGTCATCTCTACAGCGGCGGCGTTCTCGACCAGGAAGTCGAGCGCCTTCTGGCGGGCCAGCTCTTCTTCTAGCAACGCGTAGGTCCCGTTGCGACGCATAGTCTTGACAATTTCTTCAGTCTTGCGGCCGGATTCCTCGGCAAGATTGCCGATCTCGTGCAGGAGATCCTCTTCGTCAGCCTCGATCCCCTCGGCGGAGACCACGGCGTCGAGAACGAGTTCTTTCTTCACCGTATCTTCCGCGTCGGGCCGGACGCGCTCCTCCACCTCGTGGTGACTAGACCCGGCGAACTGATAGTACTGCTCCGGCTCGATACCCTGAGACCGGATGCTCCGCTCGAAGCTCTCGACCATCTCGTGGGCCTTCTCGTGGACCATGACGTCGGGAACCTCGACCTCGGCCTTCCCGGCCACCGCGTCGAGCACCCGACCCCGAAACTCACCTTGCACCCTCTGGTCGGCGGCCCGCTCTAACTCTTCCCGGACGGCGGCGCGCAGTTCGTCCAGCGTCTCGAACTCGCTCGCCTCCTTGGCGAAATCGTCGTCTAGGGGCGGCAGGTCGCGTTCCTTGATCTCCTTGACGTGGACCTGGAACAAGACCGACTGCCCGCGCAGCGACTCTTCCTGATAATCCATCGGGAAGGTGACGCCGAACTGCTTGCGCTCTCCGGCGGTCGCGCCGACGAGGTTGGTCTCGAACTCCTCCAGCATCTCGCCGCTGCCGACTTCGAGCATGTAATCCTCGGCCTCGCCGCCCTCCAGCGGCCCGCCGGTCATCTTCTCGCCCTTGTAGTCCAGGATAGCGAAGTCGCCTGTCTCGACCGGGCGGTCCTCGACGGCTGCGAGGGTCGCGAACTGGCCGCGCATCTCCTCCACCCGCTCCTCGACCTCTTCGTCGGAGGTTTTGAGCTCGCGCCTGGGGACTTCCAGCCCTTTGTACTCGCCGAGCGTGGCCTCCGGACGGATGGCGACCGTCGCCGAGAACTTGAAGCCCTCCTCCTCATCGAGAGACTCGTCGAAGTGGATCTCTGGCTGGTCTATCGGGCGCAGGTCCGTCTCTACAACCGCCTCCGAGTACCAACTCGGGAGCCGGTCCTGTAGGGCTTCCATGTAGATGTAATCGCGTCCCAGGTGGTTCTCGACTATGCGCCGCGGCGCCTTGCCCGGACGGAAGCCCGGTACGCGCACTTTGCGTCCGAGTTCCTTGACCTTCGCCTCGACGCCCTTCTTCACGGCCTCGGGGGAGACCTCGACCTCGATCCGGACCTTATTCTCTTCGATCTTCGTAACGTTCGCCGTCATAAACTCCAACTCTTCTCGACTTGCCAACCATACGTCCGGACTCGGCGCGAGAGCCGGGGAAGCCAGGTGCGAGAGGCGGGACTTGAACCCGCACGCCCTGAGGCACTAGATCCTAAATCTAGCGTGTCTACCATTCCACCACTCTCGCTCGCCTGAAAAACCTGAACGGGATTATAACAGCCGCCCCGCTCTCGCCCCTTTCATAGCGTAGGTTTGCGCTGAGGGCGTAAGCTCTCCAACGAGAAGGACTCGTCGTAAGGATGCTTCCCACCCATGCCACACGCTAGTTCGGAGACGCCGACGGATCTAGTGCCGGAAATACTGGAGGGCCGTATCGTTCTCCCGGCGTTCCGGGACGAGTACCTCATCCCCATTCTTTCTAGTCTCGGGCTTTCCCTTGAGCTGCACCGCCGTCATGGGAGCGCCGCGGCCTTTTTCTATGAGGGCTTTGCCGACGACGAGCGCGTCGGACGGCCCCATATCCGTCTTAACATTCTTCTCCAAGATATCCACTATCTCCGGCATCTTGGGGATGGTGCTCCACTTTAGAAGTTGGCTGCGCAGGGCGGCGACCATCTGCTGCTGGTGCCGTATTCTATCCAGGTCGCCTCCGGACGTGCCTCTGTACCGGGCGTAGAAGAGGGCTTTGTTTCCGTTGAGCGTCTGGATACCGGGCGGCATGTGCCACTTTTCAGGGAAGCCTTTGTCTACGTTGATCTTCACCCCGCCAATCGTGCGCACCACGTCTTTGAACCCCTTGAAGTTCACGACCGCGTAGTGGTCTATAGGTATACCGGCGAAGTTCTCGACCACCTGCACAACGTTGCGGACGCCGCCGTGTTCGTAGGCGGTGTTGATCCGGTCCTCTTTCCCCGGAGCAACTTCCACGAGGAGGTCCCTCGGAATAGAGAGCAGTCGGATGCCACCGGTTCGAGGGTCTACCTGTACAACCATCATCGTATCCGTCCGGGTATTGCTGGCGGAGGTCTTGCTGCCGGTAACCTTGTCCAACCCGAGCACCAACACGTTGAACGGCCCACCCGCATCAGCGGCCGGCTGCCTGGAAGCAATCCTCTGTGAATCCAGGACTCCATTGCCAGCACCGTGACTCGCTCCTGCTTTGTCTTGTGAGACAACTCTTTCCTTCAAGAAAAGAAGCCCCCAAACACCCAAAGCGGATACCAGAAGCAACAGCACGACCACGGTCAGCGGCGACAACCGCGTGCCAGATACTCTTACTCCGGGCTTCCTGGTAGTTGTTCGAAAATCTCGCATATCAGTGGAGTTTAATCCGCACGAGATGCCGCATCAATAGCAATTGGAAAATAACAGGCTCTCGCACCCTGCGTAAAGTACCGCTATTGTCTCGCATCAAGCTTCAGTCGATTCCGTTAGCGCCTCTATGCATTCTTCCCTCGCCTGCCACACGAGCCCGAATTCAAGCCCGTGCTCCGCAGCCCATTCGTGAACGAAGCTCTGGTGCA
>JBBPZK010000246.1:0-13527 GCA_038199155.1 Rubrobacterales bacterium
AACTGGCGCTGGATACCCTGGGGGCTTTAGACTAGAGTTCCTCTTGTAGGCGTGGGCTCCGGCGCGGTTTCGAGATCCGTGTTTCGGGGAAGTATCCGGGAGTGTTTTTGGCGGTTCTAAACGAGTCGGGAGTACCGGACGTTCTCCCTCCGCTCTGTGGCCTCGACAGCCTGGCGGAGAGGTTGCCTCGCACCCTGATAGCCCTGGTCGGAACCAGGACCGAAGCTTTCCTGGCCCGCTTCGTCCCCGACGCCCTCTCGCAGCGTACACCCTCCTCTCGCGGCGCGGACGCTTCGAGGGTGATCACCATCGTCCTGGAACCGGACAAAGTCCCGGAACAAGGGCTCCTCGCGGGACGCCTGATCGAAGCTGGCTCCCGCTTCAAAGACATAGAAACCGTTCTACTCGTCGCCGGAAGCTCTACCTCTCTGCTCGGTGTGAACGCGGCGTTCGAGGCGAGGGTCGCCGCCCGGCGCCTCGGTGTGCCGGTCCGGGTCGTGACACCTGACCCTTCCATCTCAACGGCACTCCACACAGATATCGAAGACCGCTCTCTGGCCGCCCTCTTAGAACTCTGCCCGCGCCCGCAAGATAGCTACGGAAACAGCAGAGCGCCCGATCCAACCGACGCTCTCCCATCCAAACAGAGGGGACGACTGGGAGGACTATTGGGACGTAACCGGGGCGCGGCCACGTCCCAGTCACGCACCGGCAGACCGAGACGCCGCTCCGTGGTACTCCTCGGAGCCGCCGGTTCGGGGACGAGGTCGAAGTTATCCGCGGCGCTTGCAAACGCCGGAGTCGAGGTAGCCGGAAGCGTGCCGGTCGCGGAGACGGGGAAGCTACCCGTTCTGGATGAAGAAACGGTGGTAGCGGTGGCTGACCCGTATCTTTCGTCGGCGGCGCGGGCGGCGGCGGAGCGCGGGGCGCGCGTGGTCGAGACGCTCATGCCGATAGGCGTGGACGGAACGGCCCAGTTTATCCAGGACGTGTCGGCGGAGGCCGGGCAAGAGGCGAGCGAGTTGCTCCGGATGCTATCCACGTGGGAGGATCTCGGGCCGCTCAGGAACCGCATCCGGGGAAAGAGAATATTCTTCGCCGGCGACACGAGCCTCGAGATACCGATCGCCCGCTTCCTGGTCGACGCAGGAGCGGTGGTCTTGGAGGTCGGGGCGCCACGCCTGGAGCGCGAGCTTCTGAATGCGGAGATACGGGCCCTAAGCGCCCACGTGGACGTGGTCGAATCTCCGGACCCGACGGGGCAGATGGGCCGGATAGCCGCCACCCGCCCCGACGTGGTAGTCGCCAGCCCCGGTCTCTACGCTCCTCTAGTGGCGCGCGGCCAACTGTGCCGCTCCTCCCTTGACTTCCTAGGAGCGGGCATCCACGGTTACGAAGGAGCCCGGCGCATACTGGAGATCTTCATACGATCCTTCGAGCGGGCCGAGACCCTCGACTCCGTCAGGTTATGAAGCTATGAGGCTCTTGAGAGGCATCTACGAGGGACCGGGGAGCCACGGCTCTCTCAGGATCGCCGCCGGCATGAAAGACGTACACGCCGTGCTGCGAGGACTCCCCGGCGAGGGGTACTTCCCGGCTCTCTTCGGAGCTTTGGCCCGCGAAGGAAAGCCCGCCCCCGTCTCCCTGAGCCCTATTAGAAAAGCGTCGGAGGGTTCGCGCGTTTCGAGAGGTCCCATAGGTCCCGGACGAGACCTGGGAGAGGTTGTCCGACGTTACCCGGATACAGGGGCGATCCTGTTCGTCCGCTCGGACGCCGCGCTCTCTTCCGGAGAAGGACTCCCGGACCTCACGCTACCCAGGAGCCCCAGGACGGCCCAGGAAGTAAAGCTCGTGACGTGCGGGTGGGAAGAGACGGGCATGGGCGAGCACGAGGCTGCGGACCTGGCGCTCGAGTCGCTCGTAAAGGCGCACGCGACGGCGGGCGAGAAGAGTCCGGGACCCACCGTCAACCTCTTCGGACCTCCTATATTCAGTCCTGGAGCGGCGGCGGAGATGGAAGAAGCCGGGCGTCTGCTGGAGCGGATCGGGGTCGGCGTGAACGCCCGTCTCCCGCTCGGGGCGGGCGTCGAGGACCTCTCGCGGCTCCACCGCGCCTGGGCGAACGTCCTGCTCTACCGGGAGGTCGGCGACGCGACCACGCTGTACCTCCAGAACGAGTTCGGGACGCCGCGGGTCACGACGCCGATGATCGGCTCCGCCGGTACGGGCGCGGTCCTGAGGTCCGTCGGAGAGCTTTGCTCGATAGAGGTGGACAAGGTACAGCGGGCGGTGTGGTCGGAACTCTCCCATACGGCGGAACTACCCTGGTACGCCCGGCTCGCCTCCCCAGAGGCCATAAGAGAGAAACGGGTCGCCATCTTCGGCGACTTCACCTACGCCATCGGCCTCGGTTACACGCTTGCCAGGGAAGTCGGCCTGGAAGTTGTGGCGTGCGGCACCTATTTGAAGCACCTGGAGCAGGATTTCTTCTTCCAGGCCAACACTTTTACAGACGAGGCTTTCACGGCCGACGATCCGGACGAAGTCGCTTCCCGCCTCGAAAACTCGAAGCCGGACGTCATTATCGGGACCTACCTGGAGGAAGAGGTGGCGGACTCTTTAGGCGTGCCTTTCATCCCGCTCTGTCCCCCGGTGGTCAGGCCCCGGTTCGTGGAGCAACCGCTGATGGGATACGCGGGCTCCGCCTCGCTGGCCGACTACCTGGACGGCGCCCTCCGGCGAATCGGCCGGCGAGTGCAACAGCCGCCGGAACTACCGTGGGACGGTGAAGCGTTGGAGAACCTGGAGAAAATACCGGCGCCCTTGAGAGGTAGGACGCGGCGACTCGCCGAAGAGAGGGCCAGGCATCTCGGTTCGAGAGAGGTGTCGCGTGAGATCCTCGAAGAGTCGCGTCTCTGATCGGCGGTCTTCCCGGCCGATATAATCACGTCCGAGAGAGCTAGAGGGAGTTCAGTTGGGCATCAGAGACTTTATAGAAAACCTGGAGGAGCACCGCAAGAAGCTGGAGCGCGGTTCTGAGCTTTCCGCCGCCGAGCGCGAAGAGATGCTCGGCGAGGCAGAGATGATGGTCGGAATGGCCGAGGCGGCGGTCAAGGAACTGGACTCCGTACTCAAAAACCGGAGGATCAACCTGCACGAAGAACACGCCATCCGCTTCGCCCAAGATATCTTCCACCACCTGAACAACGAGGAAGAGAAACTGAAGGAACAACTCCACGAACTAGCCTCCGGTTAACCGGCCACGCCGGCACCGGAGCGCCGTCTAGCCCGAAAAAGTCTCTAATTTCCTCTTGACCTTGCCCCTGGGTCAGGGCTTAAACTCGGAGTATGGAACACGGGAGTCAAGAGCGGAAGTTCCTACGCATCGGGGAGGCGGCGAAGCTCGCGGGCGTGACGCCGAAGGCCGTCCGTCACTACCACAAGATAGGTCTACTCGCGGAACCCGCGCGTTCGGAGAACGGTTACAGGCTCTACACGGCGACCGACCTCTTGCGGCTGCAACGCATCCGGCGACTGCGAGACCTCGGACTCCCCCTGAAACGTATAAAGACCGTACTCGGAGAACCCGGAGGCGAGCGGACGCTGGAGAGCGTGTTGAAAACGCTGCTGGGCGAGGTGTCTGCGGAAATAGAGAACCTCGAAGAGCGCCGGAAGAGCATCGAGGAGATCCTCGCGGAAGGGCTGGAGAAGATCGAAGAGCAGCCGGGACCGTCCCCCACTTTCGAGCTCTTAGAGCGGACCCTCGCCGAGCACTTGCCGGGAGAAGCGAGCGCCGAAGCCCTGGAGCAGGAAGAAAAATTCTGGGCGACGCTCGACGCTTTCGACTGGCCCGGTGATTACAGAGGCATGTTGGAGACGGTCGCCCAATACTACGCAGAGCGCCCCGAACAGCTACGAGAGATGCTCGCCTTCAACGAGCGGATGATCGCCCTGAAAGACGAGCCCGAAGACTCGCCCGAAGTAGAACTCGCGGCCGAGATGTACGCCCGCGTGGCCGACTCGGACCCCTGGTCGGCGGAGCTTATGGAGAAGAGCGGATGGGCGTAGGGACCTTACGGACACGTGGCCTCGGAGTTGATGTCGTCGAACCTCTCAGCGGCGCAACTCCGTTTGATCTCCCTGCTCGACAAATACTTCCCGGAAGCGCAACAAGAAGAGAGGAAACGAGAAGAATGAGGCGAAAAGCGGAACGCGCCCTGAAGTGGCTCTTGCCGACGCTCGTTCTCGCCGAAGCGGCACTCGTCTGGTCCGGGGTGTTGAGCGTCCGGGACGCGGTGGTCGTCGTGGCCGGGATAGAGGTCTTGCTAACCTTGATCGGCGTGCGCCAGATGTTCGTCGCGATACGACGCTACCGTCAGGGACGAGGCTCAGGGCTCGACGCTTGGTCGGCGCTCGAAGACGGCCTCACGGTAGTGCTTCCCCGCAAAGTAGCGAGGATAGTCGTGCTCGAACCGCACCTGTGGGTGTGTCTGTTCCGTTGGGTCTTTCGACGGACGAAACCTCGTGAGGGCGAGTTCGGCTACCACAAGAGGTCGACCATGGACATGCTCGTGCTGTTGGTCGTGCTCGTCGGCCCGGTAGAAGCGCTGGTGCTACACCTCCTTGTGCCGTGGTCGTGGCTGCGCTGGCTGTTGATCGCGGTCGAAGTCTACGGAACGTTCTGGCTTTTGGGCTTCTACGCTTCACTTTCGGCCCTCCCCCACCGCCTAGAAGAGACGGGAGTCCGGCTGCGCTACGGAGCATTCGCGGAAGTCCTCGTTCTATATGCTGAGATAGAAAAGGTGGGACGCGCCGTCCTGCGGGCGCCGGGGGGCGGTGACGGTCTCCGGGCGGCTCCCGAAGAAGAGGCCGCATACTTCGCCATCACCGGCAAGACGAACCTCACGCTGGGGCTCAAGGCTCCGCAAACCATCGAGGGCGTATTCCGTTCCGTCGGGCCGGTAGGTAGGATCCACCTGTGGGCAGACGAACCAAAACTATTCGCCCGCGAGCTAGGGCTTCGCCTCGGCAAAGTCGAGCATATTACGCCCACTGAGGTACCCGGTATCTGAAAGAATTTTAGGGATCCCACTGCCGGATAAAGAAGCCGCAGAAACCAGAGTACATTGGGCCTTTACCGGGAATAAGAAACTTAGATGGCCGATCATCGTATAGACTTGCTACTGAAAGAGTGAAAAAATTATTCAGGAGGCAAGAGGTGTTGAAGTTCAGGGTAAAAATTTATCTTCTGGCGGTGGCCGTGTTGGCCGTGGTCCTGGTATCGGGGTGCTCCAACTCCAATTCCAACGCTGCCGCTACCAAGTCCCAGAACGTCGCCAAGAGCGCTCCGGCAGCGGCGTCCAGCATACCCAAAGACGAACCGGTGGCACAGGTGGCGGCGCAAGTAGGGCCGAGCGTGGTACAGGTCAACGTCCAGGGCGTGCAGCAGACGCAGTCCGGCTCCCAGCAGGTGCAAGGGCTCGGGAGCGGTGTGATCTACCGAAAGGACGGCTACATCATCACCAATAACCACGTCGTCCAGGGCGCGAGCAGCGTGAGCATCTTATTCGCGGACGGCAAAACCGCGAAGGGACAGGTCGTCGGCACCGATCCTTACACCGACATCGCGGTGGTGAAGGTGGACCGCAACAACCTACCCGCCGCCAAGTTCACCAATAACAAAAAGCTGCTCGTGGGACAACTCGCAGTCGCTATCGGCAGCCCTTCGAACTTCCAGTCGACGGTTACGTCGGGCGTTATTAGCGGCGTCAACCGCGAACTCGGGCCACAGCTCGGGGGCGGCGGCCCGGCGAGCCCATCTCTGACCAACCTGATCCAAACAGACGCCGCCATCTCGCCGGGCAACTCCGGCGGGGCTCTGGCCGACCGTTCGGGAGAGGTCGTCGGCATAAACGTGGCGTACCTGCCCCAGACCCAGAGCGGCCAGCCGGTCGAGGGAATAGGTTTCGCGATACCGGCGGCCACCGCGACCTCCGTGGCCGATCAGCTAATCGCCAACGGCAAGACCGTACACCCTTACCTGGGCATCAGCAACTTCCAAGACGTTACCCCACAGTTCGCCAAGCAGTTCGGCATCAAGGCCAAGTCCGGCGTTATCGTTCAGGTGAGGCAGGGCGGTCCCGCAGCACAGGCGGGATTGAAGACCAGGGACGTTATCACCTCTATAGGCTCGCAGAAGATCAAAGACTCAGGGGACCTCATCTCCGCGCTCCGCGACCACAAACCCAGCGACACCGTCGAGGTCAAAGCGATGAGAGGCGGCAGTGAGAAGACGTTCAGCGTCAAGCTCGGCACCCTGCCTCAGCAAGGCTAACGCAATGATTCCGGGCGGAGTAAAACCCGCTCCGCCCGGCGCGGTCATCCCAGTCGTTTCGAGATGAAAGCGACCGATAGGCTCAAGCTCTGGGCCGGCAGGCTCAAGGCCGAGGTCTATGCGCTGTATCTGGCTTATAAGGACCCGAGGGTTCCGCTCTACGCGCGGGTATTCGCGGCTTGCGTGGTTGGGTACGCATTCAGCCCGATAGATTTGATCCCCGACCCGATCCCGGTGCTCGGATACCTGGACGACCTAGCCATCGTCCCACTCGGCGTCGCCCTCGCCGTCCGTATGATCCCCCAAAAAGCCCTCGACGAGTGTAGGTAGAAGGCCCGCGAAGAGATAGCCGGTGGAAAGCCCGTGAACAAAGTGGCGGCCGTCGTCGTGGTCTGCGTGTGGCTCCTCCTGGCGTTTGTGGCCGTCAAGATAGTTCTCGGGGTAGCCCACCGGTAGCCCGACGCCGGAGGTCGGAAAGCGGCCCGAGATGTTAAGATTAAAGTTCACTATGAGTTTGAGTTCGAGAAGCGGGCGATCCCTTCGTTTATGCTTGGGATGGCTGAAAAGGGAGCGGAATATTGGGCAAGAGTAGAGGCGGTCGTCGTATAAGCACCGGGTACGTCATAGCCGCGATCTCGGCGGTAGTTATCGTGGGTGGCTTTATCGCCCTGGTGTTTATCGACAGCGGACAACGGTCGTCAAGCGGTCCTCCGTCAGGGGTCAAGAATATCAACGTCGGCCCGTCCGGACAGCACACCGAGGGGCCCGTGAAATACGCCCAGACGCCACCCGCCGGCGGCAAGCACAACCCGGTCTGGCAGAACTGCGGCTTCTACAAAAAGCCCGTGCCGAATGAGACCTCCGTACACTCTCTGGAGCACGGGGCCGTTTGGATCACCTACAAGCCAAGCCTGCCGAAGGACCAGATAAAAGAGATTAAGGACATGGCCGGCGGCAAGACTTACATCCTCGCGAGCCCCTACAAAGGTCTTCCTTCACCTGTAGTAGCCTCCGCCTGGGGCAAGCAACTCCGCCTCGATTCGGCCGACGACTCCCGGCTGCAGCAGTTCGTCCGCTACTATAGCCAGGGGCCGCAGACCCCCGAGCCGGGCGCCGCCTGCACCGGCGGTGTCGGCACCCCCGGTTAGTTGAGCAAAGGATTTTCAGGAGCCCGGCAGGGGGCGCTGTTGCTGCTCGCCGCCGTGGCGCTGACGGCGCTCTTGGTGGCGGTCGTCTCCGTGACCCTGTACCTATCCGGGAAACCCCCGGCGGACAACTCTCCCGAGGCGGGTTTCGCCAGGGACATGATGGTCCACCACGCCCAGGCAGTCGAGATGGCTGGTATCGTGCAAGACAGGACCAAGAGTCAAGAGATAAGGACCCTCGACACGGATATCACGCTCACCCAGCAGGCCCAAATCGGTCAGATGCGTGGCTGGCTCGACGTTTGGGGACTCCCAATCACCGGCGCGGAGCCCGCCATGAGTTGGATGGGAAATCCCACCAAGGGGATGATGCCAGGAATGGCGGACAGAAAAGAGATCAAAACCCTTAGCGAAGCGCCCCCGGATAAAGCGGATGTCAAGTTCCTACAACTCATGATCCCACACCACGAGGCCGCCATACCGATGGCCGAAGCCGTCCTGAAACGAACGGATCGCCCGGAAGTAAAGCGGTTAGCCGGCGCGATAGCCACCTCTCAGAAAGCCGAGATAAAGACGATGAAGGACATGCTGCGCGAACGCGGAGCCTCACTACCCAAAGACAAACCGGCTATGCACATGAAAGACGGCGGATGACGGTTCCCTGCGGGAGGCTTTCCGCGAGAAAGCGGCCGTAATGAGCCGAGTAACCCGCCTAATAGTCGCGCTAGTGCTCGCCGGGGCTGTTTTCCTGTTGGATCAGGGCCTGAAATCCCTCGTCGAGAATTCCATGCGGCTTGGGGAGAGCATAAACATCATCCCGAACGTGCTCGACTTGACATACATAAAGAACTCCGGCGGGGCTTTCGGCATCCTGGAGGGCCAGAGTTGGCTACTCCTCGTCGGCAGCGCGATAGCCGTCGGGGCGGTACTCTGGATCCTGCTGGCCGGTGCGCCGTCCTTGCTGACCACCATCGGCTGCGGACTGCTCCTCGGCGGGGCCGCCGGCAACCTGCTGGACCGGCTCTCTTCGGGGGAAGTAACGGACTACATACACTTCCGGTTCTGGTACATCTTCAACGCCGCCGACGCCGGTATCGTCATCGGCGTAGCACTCTTGCTCATCTCCGCCCTACTCCCCGAAAAAGCGGCGCGAGGTCGTTCTACCGTTTAGGATCCGGGCTCCAGCCGATAGCCGGAAGCGCTACCTACAACCAGCCCTTCCGCTCAGCGAGCCGGGCGGCCTCTACCCGGTTGCGGGCTCCGAGTTTCTTGATCGCCGTGGAGAGATGGTTCCTGACGGTTCCCTCGGAGAGATAAAGTTTCCGGGCGACGTCCGCAATGGTAGCACCATTCACCGAAGCGGCCAGGCTCTCTCGCTCCCGCCCGGTGAGCGGGCTCTCGCCGTCGCTCAGGGCCGCGACCGCGAGGCTCGGATCCACCACCCGTTCGCCGGCCACGGCGCGACGGATACCGGCGGCAAGCTCGGCGGCTGGGGAATCCTTGAGTAGAAAACCAACGGCGCCACTCTCCAGGGCGCGTCGCAAATACCCGGCCCGTCCGAAAGTCGTGAGGATCAAAACACGACAACCCGGCAAACTTTCCCGCAACGAGGCGGCTGCGGAGAGACCGTCGCCGCCGGGCATCTCTATGTCCAGAAGCGCCACGTCCGGCCGGGCTTCCAAAGCGGCGGGAATCACCTCATCCCCACGGGCCGCCTCCGCGACGATCTCGATATCCTCCTCCAGAGAAAGCAGCGCCGAGAGAGCCCCACGCACCATCGCCTGATCCTCGGCCAAAAGCACCCGAACCGTCACCGCCGCTATCTCCCCGCTCGCGCTCTCTTCGGCCCGGTCGGCAGAGGAGCTCCATCCGCCAACACGTTGTCTCCGGGCGGCAGAGTAACGACGATCCGGAAACCTTTCGTCCCCCGAAGCCCACATTCGACGCGACCGCGAGCCTCCGCGACGCGCTCGGCGAGACCCCGCAGACCACTGCCACTGTGGGCTGTTTCGGCGCTCTCTGTCGCAACTCCCCGTCCATCATCCACGATTTCGACGCGGGTCTCGCCGCCATCGCGTGTAACCCGAATCTCGCAATTTCGGGCGCGACTGTGGCGGATCACGTTGGTCACCCCCTCGCGGATAGCCCACGCGAATACGGCGTCGGCCTGTGACGACAGCGTACCGGCGCTCTGTTCGACCCGGCAGAAGATGCCGGCGGCATCCAGCATCTCGCGCGCTCCTTCGAGTTCGGCGGCGAGCGTCGGGAGACGATACCCGGCGACCGCCTCACGCACCTCTCGCAACGCCTCCCGCGCCGTACCTTCGATGTCCCGGACCTCTTCGGCGGCCTTCTCTGGCGCATCGGGCAACAGGCGCCCGGCGAGCTCGCTCTTGAGTGTTATGAGGGAGAGGCTGTGTCCCAAGAGGTCGTGCAGGTCTCGGGCGAACCGGAGCCGTTCCTCGGAGACGGCGAGGCGTGCGATCTCCTCCCGCGCGGCGCGCAGTTCCCTGATGGTGGAGAGCATACGCCTCACGCCGACCATGCTGAGCCCGGTGCCGCCGATGAGCAGTTCGACGGTCATCAAAATCTGCCAGTTCAATCCTGAGAACCAACCGACGGAGGCCGCCAGCACCATCAAGCCGAGGATAGCCCAGACTGATTGGCGCGTCGGGAGCCTCATGGCCGCGGAGGTGGCGGAGAAGATCAAGAAGTATAGCCAGCTATTGCCATAGAAGATAGCCAGGAAGAGAATCAGAACCGTCAGGAGCCCGAGAACCGCGATGACGACGCTGCGTGTCGCGGTATCGGAGCCTGTGGAACGATTCAGGAAACTGCCGAGCACGAGCCAGAGATAAGCAGCTACGAAGGCCGCGATGGCGGCGAGTGCTACCAGCACCCGTAGGGTCGAGAGGTTGGAAGTCAGCAGCTCGCGGAGCGGCAAGACGAGGAACACGAGCCACACCAAACTGAGCAACAAGCCCAGATAATAATCTCCGTGCGGCCAATCTCCGCGCGCTTTCACAACGTTGCCTCTTCCGGTGTCCGCCGGATCTCTACTCACCGCTCTCTCGTCCACGTACATATTATATCGGGGCGGATCAACCGAAGGTCTTTCCCTCGTCGCGGCGGTAGGCGACTACAGCCATGATAAGGAACACGAGCGTGTAACCGGCGATCCAGAGTACGTGTACCATCATCGGCTTGTCGTCGCGAACGCCCAGGACATTCCAACCAAGCCATGCGACATGATAAGAGGGCAGGTATGGCGCGATGTTCTGTATGACTTTGGGCAGGAACTGTAGCGGCAGGAACAGCCCGGAGGCGAACGCGAGCGGCAGGAAAATGAGTTGGGCGAGGACGCTGGCGGAGTTTGGTCCGGCCGTATAGCCAATACAGAGTCCCAGGGCCACGAACGGGATCATCCCGAAGATCAACAACCCGGTGAGCTTCGCCCACAGCCCTATGCTCATGCTTATGCCGCCCACGACCGCACCGAAGGCGAATAACGCCGCGAGCACCGCGACCCCGAAGACGAGGGCCATCATCATCTTCGCGACGAAGTAGGTCAGCGGACGTAGCGGGGTGGTCCTCAAGAGCATGTTCCAACGCATTCCCCGCTCGGCGGCTATGGAAGCGCCGAAGGAAAAGAGCGCCATCGCCATTACCGCATACGTGCCGTAGGAAGCCATTACGTATTGGCCGGCGTTTATACCTCCTAGCTGTTTGCCCACGTTGGGCAGCCCGAACATGGCGAAGAACAATATCGGGAACAGGAAGGTGCCGATGGCGAAGATCGGTATCCGCAGCAGCTTCAAGACCTCGCAGTAGACGTAGTAGATCAGGGCTGGTACGCGCCACCGGGTAGAATTTTCGGTACGCGCCGTCTGCTCCGTCGTGGTCTCGCTCATCGTTCATCCTCCTCGTCGTCTTTGCTGGTCAGGGCCACGAACGCCTCTTCGAGCCCCGCGCCGGTTACTTCCAGTTCCCGAATTTCCACACCCTGCCGGAACAGGTTCTCCAACGCGCTCTCGGGTTGCGTCGAGTAGAGCGTGAATGCCTCTCCGTCCCGTTCAGACCTCTGTAGGTTAGGCAGTTGGGAGATCAGGATTTCAGTCAGGTTTCGGGAGTGGAACCGGATGACCTTGCCGCCGACGCGACCTTTGATCTCTCGCGGCGTCCCTTCTGCGACTATCTTGCCCCTGTCAACGACGACTATCCGCTCGGCGAGGGCGTCGGCTTCTTCGAGATAGTGGGTGGTCAGCACGATCGTCTTGCCCCGACGGTGCATCTCCCGGATTCTCTCCCAGAACCTCCTGCGAGATTCGACGTCGAGCCCGACGGTCGGCTCGTCGAGGAAGAGCAACTCCGGGTCGCCAACGACGCAGAGCGCGAAGTAGAGTCGCTGCCGCTCCCCGCCGGAGAGGTTTCCAACCTTCGAGCCTGCTTTCTCCCGCAAGCCCGCCGCATCAAGGGCGGCCTTCGCGCTGATCGGCCTTTCGTAGAGCCTGCGGAACATCTCCGTAACCTCCCGCACCTTGAGCGTCTCCGGCACGCCCGACTCCTGGAGCATAGCTCCCACCCGCCTCCTGCTCGCGGGCTTTCTCGGGTCGCGCCCGAACAGAGTGGCGGTACCAGAGGTCGGAGCCCGCAGGCCGAGCATCAGAGAGATAGCGGTCGTCTTGCCCGCGCCGTTTGGACCGAGGAGCGCGACCACCTCTCCTGGGTACGCCGCGAAATCCGTGTCTTCAAGCGCCCGTAAACTACCGTAGCTCTTCGACGCGCCTTTCAGCCGAACCGCCGCTTCCCCCGCGTTCGTCGCCATTCCGTCTCCCTCACTGGTGTTTACTTACGACCAGTGTAGAAGTACGTTCAGGGTGCCGGAAGTGAAGGCCGTCGTGATCTCTACATGACAAATGTCACGGTCCCGGCTTCGAAACGTAGGTCAACGCCTCCGGCTTCGCGTGTAGACGTTTGCTTTTGCTCCCAGCCAGCCTCCGACGAGCATGAAGAAGACCGAGGCGAGCCCGAACCTCCACCAATCCCAGGAGCCGTATACCCAATCTCTCAAGCCGGCCACCGCCACTACCGCGCTTACAAACGGTATCGGCGCGGTTGCCAGAATGAAGAAGGCAAAAAAGCCCAACCACACACAAAGCGCGTACTCGAAAAGGAAGGCCGCGTCGTTCCGTCCGGAGAGAGGAAAAGCGTTCCGGTAGTTCAAGTTGCAACTAGGCCAGAACCCAACGTTCACAGCCGTGACTATCAACGTGATCCAGAAGATAGTGCCCACGCGACTATTTTATCGTTCAGCAGTTCCCGAGCTGGCTTTGCCTATAACCTCGCGGACGCTATCGTACCGGGTTCCGGTTGACCGGCGGGGTCAGGTCTAACCTTTGACGAGCCGCTCGTAGACCGAGCGGTACTTGCGGATCGCCTGCCGCATCTCCTCCGTGGCTTCGCTTCCACTACCGGTATTTTCGTCATCGCCGCTATCAGTCTCGCCGCCGTTTTCGTCGAAGCTTTGGGTGGTGCGTGATACCGCGCTCGCGCGGGCTCGGCGGGCTTCGCGGTAATCGTCGGCTATCTCCGGGTACATAACGGCCAGCCTGCGGCCGGTCTCATCCTCGCTCTGGGCGGGGTCGGAGACGAAGTTGCGCTCGTCGAGTAGGTCGGAGACGGTTCGGTCGGCCATCTCTATGGATCGGTCGGGGTTGTCGACGAAGACCCGCTCTACGTCGTGCCAGCGTTCCTCGTAGCTCCCCCGGCTCTCCTCGGAGAGCGGCCGCACCTCTCCCTCCACGTCTTCCCGGCGCTCCCGAAGCTCCCGCTCGGCCTCCTCCTCGGAGCCCCGCTCCCGCGCGGTCCGGTCGTACTCGCCCCCGAACTCCTCGCGCGTCTGCTCGCGTCGCTGGGACTCCTCGGCCCGCTGCTCTTCCTCTCTCCGCTGCTCCTCTTCCTGACGCGCGCGCTCTTCGTCCTCGCGCCGGTTCTGCTCCTCCTCTTCAGCCCGCCGCCGACGTCCCCGGAGAACAGCGAAGACTATCA
>JBBPZK010000247.1:0-9289 GCA_038199155.1 Rubrobacterales bacterium
ACCGGCTGGTTAAGACCTTGAAAGAGTTGCCCGTCGGTTTGAGGGTCGCGGTGTGCCGGGAGCTTACCAAGCTGCACGAGGAAGTTTTTCGGGGGACGGCGGAAGAGGCGGTGGAGCGGTTTTCCGGGGGAGTGCGGGGCGAGGTCGTGCTCGTCGTTCGGGGTGGTGAGGAGCCGGAAGTCATGGGGTTCGAGGAGGCTGTGGGGTTGGCCCGGCGGTATCTTTCAGATGGGGAGAGTCCGTCGAGGGCGGCGGCTCGGGCGGCGCGGGAATCGGGGATGAGGCGCGGGGAGATCTACGACGAGATCGTGGGCTCTGTATAATGCCCCTCGTGATGTCGCTCGGGGAGAGGTTGAAGGCATGCTGGTAGATTCGCACACACATCTCTTGCGGCTCGAAGTTTCGCCGGAAGAGGCTGTCAAGGAGGCGGCGGCCGTGGGGGTCGGGGCCGTGGTCAACGTCGGGACCGAGATCGAGGACTCCCAGCGCGGCGCTGAACTGGCGGCGGTCTTGCCGAATGTCTACTCCTCGGCAGGTATACATCCTCACAACGCGGGGACCTATACGGCGGCGGATCTGGAGGCGCTTGCGGAGCTTTCGGAGTCTCCGGGGATCGTGGCGCTCGGGGAGGTTGGCCTCGACTACTATAGAAACGATTGGTCGGAGGACATCCAACGGGCGTTGTTTGAAGATGTGATCTCCTTAGCCAACGATACCCGCCTACCCCTGATTATCCACTCCCGCCAGGCTTTCGCCGACACGATGGCCTGTCTCGGGAGCGCGCGGGTCCCGATAGTCCTCCACTGTTTCGAGGGCGGCGAGCGCGAGGTCCGAGAGGCGACGGAGCGCGGTTACTACGTCGGCCTGGCCGGGAACGTGACCTACAAGAACAGCGAGACGGCCCACCTCCTCCGGCTGATGGACGAGAACCGCCTTCTGGTCGAGACGGACGCCCCGTACCTGAGCCCCCAGCCGGTGCGCGGTACGAAAAACGAACCCAAGAACGTAGTCCATACTGCCCGGTTCGTAGCGGAGCGGCTCGGGATTGAGGACGAAGAGCTAGCCACCCTAACCACCCGAAACGCCCGCGACCTGTTCGCCCTGCCGCTAGAGGTCTGACGGGGAGACGTTGTCCTCTCCGGCCGACTTCCCGAAGAAGCGCCTCGGTCAGCACTTCCTGAAGGACCCGAACACCGCACGGATCGTCGCCTCCAGCGTAACTCGTGCGGACGTGGTCCTGGAAGTCGGCCCTGGACGCGGCTTCCTGACCGCCTTTCTCGCCGACAAAGCCCGGCTCGTACACGCTATAGAACTCGACCCGGACGTGCTACCGGCTCTCCGTCTCGCCGTCGAGTCCCATCCAAACGTAATGGTCCACGAGGCGGACGCCCTCACTTTCGACTACTCTTCCCTCCGCCCCGCCCCGAACCGGATGGTCGCCAACCTGCCCTACAACATAGCCTCCCCGCTCGTGCTTCGGATCCTCGAGGAAGTCGAGAGTGTCCGTGCTCTGCGGTTCATGGTCCAGCTAGAGGTTGCGAAGAGGATGGCTGCGGCGCGGGGGAGCAAAGACTACTCTGCGTATGCGGTGCTCGTCCAGCTCTTCGCGGTGGTGAAAGTCGCCCACAAAGTCTCGCCAAACGTTTTCGATCCCCCGCCGCGGGTACAATCGGCGGTCGTGGACGTGAAACGAAAAGAGGACGGCCTGAAGCCCGAAGAGTACGGTCGCGTAAAGGCTCTGGTGCTCGCCGCTTTCAGGAGCCGCCGCAAACGGCTCGCCAACAACCTCCCCGAACCCGTCCGGCGGGAGGCCGCAGTCGCCCTAACCTCTCTGGGATTCGGCCCAGACGCGCGGGCGGAGGAACTCTCCCCCGAAGGCTTCGTGGCCCTGTGGCGTAAGCTCTCGTGGGCTTTCTGATGGAGGGAATGAGCGAGCCGATACGTCTACGGGCGTTCGCCAAGGTCAACTACGCGCTCGAGGTGCGGGGTCTCAGGGAAGACGGCTACCACGACATCGCCACCGTCATGCAGAGCGTCTCTCTCGCCGACGAGTTGCGAATAGAACAGGCTGGAGAAGGCTTCGATCTGGCCGTGGAGCCGGCGGGAGCGGAGACCGGACCGCCCGAAGACAATACTGTCCACCGGGCCTGGAAGGCGCTGTGCGCTCTCTCGGGACGGGAGTTGCCGGTAAAGGTCGGGCTACGAAAACGAATACCTTCCGGGGCGGGTCTGGGAGGAGGTTCCGCGGATGCAGCGGCGTTCCTGTTGGGGATGAACGGTCTCTACGACCTCGGGCTAGATCTTTCGGCGTTGCGGGAGATCGGGAACCACGTCGGGGCGGACGTACCTTTCTGCCTCTCCGGCGGAACCGCGCTCGCGGGAGGAACGGGCGACGTACTCACCCCGTTGCCGCCACCTCCGTCGCACCATCTCGTCCTCGTCAAACCATCCATATCGGCGAACACGGGACACGTCTACCGCGCCTACGACGAGTCGCCCGCGGAAGCCGCCTCCTCCGTCGAGCCGGTAGTATCCGCCCTCCGCGCAGGAGCGTTGCCCGCTCTCGTCCGGGCTCTCGGCAACGCGCTCGCCCCCGTAACCAGGGACTTACTCCCTGAGGTAGAGAGGTGCGAACGGGACCTCCTCCGGGCCGGGGCGCTCGGCGCGATGATGAGCGGCAGCGGAAGCGCCGTCTTCGGCATCTTCATTTCAAAGAAAGAAGCCGAAAACGCGAGGACCATCCTGCAATGCCCGTTCGTGGAGGTCTGTGAGCCGATCGCCCAGGGAACGAAAACGCTATAGTCTCGCCTCCTGATTCCGGTGGCGGTCGTAATATTCCCGCGAAGTACCCCGTGTCTGTCAAAGGCGTGATCGTTAGCGGTGGTAGCGTGGTGCTTCTAGAAAACGAACGCGGAGAGTGGGAACTGCCGGGAGGTAAGCTGGAGCTGGGCGAGACCCCAAAAGAATTCCTCGCGAGGGAGATCCGGGAAGAACTCGACCTGCGTGTAGAAGTCGGGCCGCTGTTGGACGCCTAGCTCTACGAGGTGCTCGAAGGAGTCGAGGTGTTTGTCGTTGCCTACGGTTGCTACGTTGAGAATGCCGCCAATATGGTACTCAGCAAAGAGCACTCGGCTGTGGAATCTTTTGACTTGAACGGGCTGGATCAGGTAAACCTTCCGGACGGATACAAGAGGTCCATAAAGTTGTGGACTGACCATCCTGCCAATCTATCCGCATGATCGTTGGCCGTGCTGAACTTGGAGAACGGCGTCTGACGGTTACAGTTGGCTCCGGTATAATCCTGTCGGCGCACTGGAGTCGGGATGGGGCGTAGCCAAGCGGCAAGGCGCCGGGTTTTGGTCCCGGGATCGCAGGTTCGAATCCTGCCGCCCCAGCTACCAGCCTCAGCCGCGCCGGTTGGTCGTTGGCCGAAGATAGACAAAGGAGCCTCTAAAAACCCATGTCTGAGCGTCCACCGATCTTCGCCGTCGTGCTCGCGGCGGGTAAGGGAATCCGGATGAAGTCGAACCGGGCGAAGGTTCTACACACCCTATGCGGCGTGCCGATGGTCAACTACGCTATTCGAGCTATCCGGCCGCTGGCTCCCGAAAGACTCCTGGTCGTCGTCGGGCATCAGGCTGAAGAGGTCCGCGAGGCATTGCCGCCAGAAGCGGAACCCGTTGTACAGGAGGAGCAACTCGGCACCGGAGACGCGGTTAGGGTCGCCCTGGAAGCCATCGAGGAGGAGGAGGGGATCCTGCTCGTGGTGAACGGCGACGGGCCGCTTATTTCGGATGGGACGCTCGGGGAGCTGGTCGAGCGCCACGGTTCGGCGGACGTCGGGGCGACGGTGCTGGTTGCGGAGCCGCCGGATCCGACCGGGCTCGGACGGGTGATGGAGGATGCGGGTGTCGTAAGGATCATCGAGGAGCGGGAGGCGAGCGCGGCCGAGAGGGAGATATCGCTCGTTAACCTGGGGCTTTATGCTTTCGGGCTGCCGGAGATCCGGGACGCGCTCGCGCGGGTCGAGGCGGAGAATAAGGACGGCGAGTTCTACCTGACGGACGCGCTGGAGGTGATCGGCCGTCGCAGCCGGGCCGTGACCTACCGGCTGAAGAACCTGGAAGAGGCAACCCTGGTAAACGACCGCTCTCACCTGGCGAAGGCCGAGGAGATCCTACGCCGCCGCATCCTCGATACCCACATGAGGGCCGGCGTAACGGTTCGGGACCCGCAGAGCACGCACATAGAAGCGGGCGTGGAGATCGGCCGCGACTCGGTCGTTCTTCCGAACACTTTCTTGCGCGGAAAGACGATGATAGGCGCGGACTGCGTCATCGGACCTTCGACGGACCTGATGGACACGCGGGTGGGCGACGGGTCGCTCGTCGAGCACTCCGTCGGTCGCGGCGCGGAGGTTGGGAGCGGGGTGAAGGTCGGTCCCTACTCGTACCTGCGGCCTGGGACGGTTCTTGAGGCGGAGTCGAAGGTCGGGGCGTATTGCGAGGTCAAGAACACGCGGGTCGGTGAGGGGAGCAAGGTCCCGCACCTCTCTTACATCGGAGACGCGGAGATCGGACGTGGTACAAACCTGGGTGCCGGTACGATCACCGCTAACTACGATGGCGAGAACAAGAACCGCACTAAAATAGGAGACGATGCCTTTACGGGGGTCCACACCAGCCTGATAGCGCCGGTCGAAGTCGGGGACGGAGCCTATCTCGGGGCCGGGAGCGTCGTCAACAAAGACGTTCCGCCGGGCAAGTTGGCCGTCGGGATGCCGGCGCGTGCGATCCGCAACGCCCCCAAGAAGAAATCTAGGGAAGATACCGGAAGCAAGAGCGACGAGAAAACATCGACCAGGATGGAGGGGTAGAGGCCGATGCAAGATGGCTATCTTTCGCAGGCGACCGAGAAACGTATGATGCTCTTTTCGGGCAGGGGATACCAGCAGTTGGCGGAGAGGATCGCCGAAAAGCTGGACATGCATCTCGGGGAGGTACAACTCCAAACTTTCCCGAACGGCGAGGTCTACGCTCGTTACCTGGAATCCGTGCGGGGGGCTGATGTTTTTATCGTCCAGTCTTTGTGCGAGCCGGTCAATACGAACTTGATGGAGCTGCTGGTGATGATAGACGCCGCCAAGAGGGCGTCGGCCAAGAGGATAACCGCCGTTATTCCGTGGTATGCCTACTCCCGCCAGGACCGAAAGACGAAGCCGCGCGAGCCCATAACGGCGCGTCTGGTTGCGAACATGATCCAATCTGCCGGTGCAGAGCGGGTGATGACGATGGACTTGCACGTCGGCCAGATCGAGGGTTTCTTCAGGTTCCCGGTTGACCACCTGACCGCGATGCACGCCTTCGTCGACTACTTCGTCGAGGCCGGTTTCAAGGACTCCGAAGACGCGGTGGTCGTCGCCCCGGATACCGGAGAGGTGAAGCTCGCGCACCGCCTGGCGGATCACCTGGGGCTGCCGTGGGCGATCATGAGCAAGACTCGTCACCAGTCCGGGGAGACCGAGGTGACGCACGTTATCGGGGAGGTCGAAGGACGCCGCGCCATACTTATAGACGATGTTATCGCCACGGCCGGGACCCTGGTCAACGCTGCCGAGCGGCTGGTCAAGGAAGGGGCCACGGAGATCCACGCCGCCGCCACCCACGGCGAATTTTCCGGATCGGCCTACGAGAGGATCGAAGCATCCCCGATGGAGCAGGTGGTCGTAACCGACACACTGCCCTTGAATACCTACGAGCCGCATTCTAAGATACATACGCTTACTATCGCCCCTATACTAGCCAGCACCGTCAGGAACGTCTTTACGGACGAGTCGGTCAGTGAGGTATTTATGGGCGAGAACCAGCTTTTCTAGGTTGTTTGGAGAGATTTTAGGAGTTCGAAGTGGCTGAGAACGTTGATGTACAGGTAAAAGAGCGCGAGGGTCGGGGCAAGAACGACGCCCGGCGCCAGAGGGCTTCGGGGATGGTTCCCGGTGTTCTCTACGGCGACGAGGGCAGCACCGCCCTCACCGTGCCGGTCAAGATCGTCGACTACACGCTTCACCGCTACGGCGACAATGCGCTTTATGACCTGGATTTCGGGTCCGGCCGCCAGACGGCCCGTGTCGTGGACGTGCAGCGAAACCCCGTGAGCGGACGGCTGGTTCACGTTGACTTCGCGCCTGTTGACATGGCCGAGCGGATAGAGGTTACGGTGCCTCTCTCGGTCGTCGGTGAGGCGCAGGGAGTCGAGCAGGACGGCGGCGTTTTGCAGCAGGTTGCCTACGAGATACAGATCGAGTCTCTTCCGGGCGACATCCCGCAGGAGATAACGCTCGACGTCTCGAACCTCGGGATGAACGAGAACCTGACGCTCGGGGACCTGGAGTTGCCGGAGGGTGCGATACTGCTCTCCGAGCCGGAGGACGTGGCCGTCACGATCACCGCGCCTACCGAGATCACCGACGAGGAAATAGAAGCCGCCGGCATCGTCGAGGAAGAGTCGGACGAGACGGATGAGGGGGCTGCCGAGCGTGAGGAAGCGTCCGAAGGTGACGAGGATGTTCCGGGCGAAGGAGCTGCGGAAGAGGGCTAAGCTCCCGACGGCGCGAGCCGTGGAAAACGAGACCAATAACGGGGGGCCATTGCGGTCCCCCGTTATCGTGGGACTGGGTAACCCCGGCCGCTCCTACGAACGAACGCGCCACAACGTAGGTTTCCTGGTGGCCGACGAACTTGCCCGCCGCCACGGGGGAAGCTGGAGGGCAAAGAAGAACGCCGAGTCGGCGCCCGTGAATTTGGGCTCCGCTTCCGCTGCGCTCCTCAAGCCTAAGACCTTCATGAACAACTCCGGCGCCGCGCTCGCGAAAACGGATACTAAAGAGTTGATCGTCATCCACGACGACCTCGACCTGCCGGCCGGAGACGTTCGGGTGAAGGTCGGTGGCGGGGCGGGCGGTCACAATGGCCTTCGTTCGATCATCGGTCGCATCGGCCCGGACTTTATCCGGGTGCGCGTCGGCATCGGACGCCCGCCGGTCGGTATGGCCGTCATAGACTACGTGCTCGGCCGCATGGACTCCGTCGTAAAAGACGCCGTCCCACGCGCCGCAGACGCCGTCGAAGCCGTGGTCGAGAGAGGCTCCGAACGAGCGATGAACGATTTCAACACCCGTCCCTGACCGGGAAGCCCTGCTAAAGGTTACGCGGCTCTATCCACTTCTTCGCCTCAGGCGGCTTGTAGCCGGCCATTCTATCCAGGAGCCTCTGCGGGTCCTTCTCCATAAGGACGAGCGAGCGGTGGTCGGGACGGACGAAGCCTTCTTCCACGGCGGTATCGAAGAACGTGGCGAGCGGGTCGTAGAAGCCGTTTACGTTCAGGAGGGCGCAGGGTTTCTCGTGGACGCTGAGTTGGGCCCAGGAGAGCACCTCCGCGAACTCTTCCAGCGTGCCGTAGCCGCCGGGAAGGGCGATGAAACCGTCGGAGAGGTCGGCCATCAGGGCCTTTCGCTCGTGCATCGAACCTACTACGTGTAGTTTGGTAAGGTCGGTGTGCGCTATTTCCTTTTTGCGCAAGTCTTCCGGGATCACACCGACCACCTCACCACCCGCCGCGAGCGCCGCGTCAGCCGCTTCTCCCATCAAGCCAACCCTCCCGCCGCCGTAGACCACGCGGTTGGTTGGTTTCGGCTCTCACCAGGGAGTGATGTACCATCTCGGGCGGCTCGAAGAGGATGGGTTGGTCCGTATCGGCGAGGCTCCGAGCCGGAAGGTGCGGCCGATCACGCTCACGGAGGCGGGTTGGGAGGCGGTGGGGGAGATGCCGATGCTGGGTAGGATCGCGGCCGGTCCGGGGTTCGAGGGGATAGTTCAGGAGGACGTCTACTCTTTGGTGACGGAGTTGGCCTCGCCCAGGTCGGGCATGAGGAGGTTCGTGCTGAGGGCCAGTGGCGAGAGCATGAGTGGGGTCGGCATAGAGGATGGGGATGAGCTCGTTATCGAGGAGCAGGAGTCTCCGCCCAACGGGAGCGTGGTTGCCGCGCTTCTTTTGGATGAGGGCCTCGTCACGGTAAAGCGCCTGTACCGGGAAGGGGAATTGGTGCGTCTCAAGCCGGCCAATCTTGAGTACGAGGACATCGTCGTGTCCGGGGATGCGCTCAGGATACAGGGCGTCGTCGTGCGTGTCCTTCACACTCCGAGGCTATAGTCTCTATAAGGGGTACAGCCGTGGTGCGTGTAATTGAGTGCCATTTCTTGTAGTAATTACATCTATTGAAGCAAGCTCTCTATCTCACGCAGGGAGTGTGCCAAGACAGCGTAGTTGGTTCCTCTTACGGCCTTCAACAGTTTGTCGTCGGCGGTGATCATTATGGTTTGCGCGTCCTCGACGAGTGCCAGGAACAAGGAATCGTAGATGATCGTTCCTGAGTCGAAGGCTATCTCGGCGGCACGGTGCATCAGATCCTCCGGCGCATATAGAAACACGGGGTCCATGGCGAACTGCTCCCACGAGAGGCGCATCTCTTCGAGCGGCAGACCTTCGCGACGGTGTTGCTGCCAGAGTGCGTTGAAGAACTCCGGGTAGATCGTGCTCGGGGCGAGCAACGTAAGCTCTTCAGACTCCGCGCGTCTGAGAAGCTTTGTAGCCTCTTCGTGTCCTTCTTCCGGCAAGTACCATTTGACGGCAACCGAACTATCGAGCACGAAGGAATGAGGACCGCCAGCATATTGTTCGCTCAAGGACGCTTAGACTCTGGAGTCTCGGTCAGCTCGGATTATCTCGGCTGAGTCGGGAAACTTGTAGCCTGCCGCCTTGAGCCGGTCGTGGATCTGCTGAGCCCTTCGGGTGGCGCCCCGGTAGTCCTCTCGGATTGGCCGTCGAGATGGCTGGAGTTTGGTTTTCTTCTCGGCCACTTTAATCTGACCTCCTGAATCTCTCTTACTTGTCCTATCGTCAAATACCTATCCCTACCCCACGGCGCTCAGGCCCAAGCTATCTCCTCAACCGCTCGCTCCAGATCTCCCTGCGTACCCTTCACGTCTACCATTGTAGTTACCTTTCCCGTTTTACCCACATTGCAATCTTCAGTGTAGGCAAAATCTAAAGTTTGAAGGATATTTGAAGAGCTTCTTTGTCCAGCGAGTTCGTACTTGACAACCACCGTGCTGCTGAATCTGCTGCTCTTGGAGTCCAACCTAGGACATGATGTTTTCCCTCTCCGCCGGACGACTTACGCGAATTACGAAACTCCGGTTCGACGTGCCTGTTCTACGGCCAGCTCGATGCC
>JBBPZK010000248.1:0-5837 GCA_038199155.1 Rubrobacterales bacterium
GCCACTGATCGGGGCGCATCCCTTTATGAGGTCTCCCGGTAACCCGTACCCGCCCTCCCAGTCGGTCGTCGCGAGCATCGCCGCCAGGTGGCCGCCGGCGGAATGTCCGGAGACGAAGATACGATCCGGGTCGCCGCCAAAACTCCCGGCGTTGGCGTGGACCCACGCAGCGGCGGCGCGGCACTGGCGCACTATCTCCCCTATGCTGACCGTGGGGCAGAGCGCGTAGTTTATGACCACCGTCGCGACGCCGGCCGAGACCGGACCTTCGGCGACGAAGCTAAACTCCTTGCTGCTGAACCGGCACCAGTACCCGCCATGGATGAAGATCAGGACGGGCGCGGCTGGACCATCCCGCCCCGCCGGGAAGATGTCCAGCCGCTCGGCCAGCGTCGGGCCGTATGGTACGTCCAGGCGGCACTCCAACTGCTCGCGGGCCTGCCGGCTGCTCTCCTCGTAGAAGCGTGAGTAGGCGGGATAGTCGGGGACGGAGTCTCGCAGGTTGTACTGGGCGTCCAACTCTTCCTGCGTCGAAAACTCCCGGTACAACACGCCGCCTCCTCAAAAAAAGATCCAACCCCGGCAAGATACAGCAGCGCCCGCGAGCATGCCACTCTCCCTGAGACTATTCCGTCGCGCGGTACACTCTTCTTGGTTTTCGAGAAGGACGGTGAGTAGAGGTGTTAGGTCGAATCAAATGGACCTCGGCGATGGTGGGAATCGCGGCGACGCTGGTGTCGCTCGTGCTCCTTGGGGCGCTCGTTCTCGGCTTGTTGTTCCTCCGCCTGGCGGATGCCGCTGGCATAGGATTTTCTAATGGCGAGGAGTTGGTAACTGTATGGGCGCCGTACCTTTACCTGTTCTTCTTCGCGCTGTCGGCGCTCTTGATCTCGCTCGTCGCTTTCTTCCTCGGCGGGCTTTTGGTCGGCAGGATCACCCCTTTGCATCCGGAGTCAAGCGCGGTCGCGGGAGCCGTAATCCTCTGCGCGATCGCTTTGGTGGCAATCCTGTGGATATGGGTGCCAGGCTTGTTAATCAAAGATACCCTCGCGCGTTCCGACAACATCGACACTTTCATGATCTGGGTCGTGGCGTTTTTCGTGGGTTCGCCGTTAGCGGTGCTCATGAGTTACCTCGGCGGGAGACTGGGAGGAAGACACAATCGCCACTTCCCACAGGAGAGACCCGGTCAGCGATAGTAGTAGCGCGATGGGAACTAACCTGTAAACAGCCATCTTCTCCCACAAACCCTAACGAACTATTTCACGGAGCGTAGCTGCAAACCCTTCCCGGAAGGTCGGGTAGAGAAACTGATACCCCGAGTCCACGAGCCGGACGTTGGAGCAACGCTTGTTGGTCCGGCGGCGCGGAGTTCCAGATCTCTCCTCGGAACGTGATGCGTCAGGAGTGAGTCGCTCTTTGAGCCATTCGGCGACCGTCTGTTGGTCGGTAGGCTCGTCGTCCACGCCGAGATAGACTTGTTCCGGCTCTTCGAGGAGCGTCAGGTGTCTTAGAGCGCCGGCGCAGTCGTCACGGTGGATGCGGTTGGAGTAGAGTGGCGGCCCTTCTTCGGGCTCTGCTTGCAAGGCACGCTGGATCGAACGTTCGCGCCCCGGCCCGTAGATGCCGCCCAGCCGCAAAACAACCGCCGGGAAAGGACCGTCGAGAAAGACTCGCTCTCCTTCGAGCAGAGTCTTCCCGGAGAAACTCTCCGGTTCCGTAGGCGACTCCTCATCCACCCATTCGCCGTTTCGCTGCCCGTAAACGCCGGTGCTCGACGTAAAGAGCACGCGCCGGACGTTTTGTGTCCCGAGGGCCGCGAGCAGATTACAAGGACCTTCGACATAGGCGGACTTGTACGCATCCTCGGGGGAACTGCTGGAGGAGATGCCGGCCGATGCGGTGTAGAACACGAAGTCCAGGTCCGGGGGCAACTCGTTTGGAGGGATGGGCGAGGAGAGGTCGAGTGTGACGGGTTGGATGTTTCGCGGCAGGGCTCGCGGGTTGCGGCGCGCCCCGAAGACCGTGTGGCCTTCGGAGGCCAGGCGTTCTCCGAGCGCGCAACCGACGTAGCCGCAGCCGGCTATCAAGATACGCATGGGCGGGAGTGTACCAGCAACGCTTTCGGCCCCGACGTGTGTTACACCTTCACGTGGGGTATTTTGGTCCCCGGACTATGAAGTATCAACGATTTACGGAGGTTGAGATCAGATGGCGCAGCCAACAGACGTGCAGAGGCTGAGGGAGCAGTTCGAGGGTCGCGAGGGAGAGATACTCTCGATCTACCTGAGCGTGAACGCCGAGTTCCCGGAGAACCAGCGTCAGGCATACTTAACCCGTCTCAAAGACGCCCTCCGTGAGTTGGAAGTCCCGGATGAGCTCGCAGACCGAGTTCAAGAGACGGCCGAGGGTGAGCGACCCCAGGCTCGTACCCTTGTCTTTTTCGCCGGCGAAGACGGGCTCTTCGAGGAATACCGGCTTCAGGTGGACCTGGAGGACGCCTACCGTTACGGCGAGCCATACCTGGTCCCGCTCGTCCTGGCGCTCGACGAGCACGAGCCATACGCGGTCGCGCTCTTCGACGCGGAGGAGTACAGATTCTTCGTCACTTCTCCGGCAGGAGAGGCGGGCGAGGCGAGCGGGAGCGCAGGCAGTGGTTTCTTCCGGGAAGTGGACGTTTCGCCATCCGAACCGTACCCGAGGGGTGGCATGGACCAGGAGACGGAGAGCCGCCGGACGGAGGCGAATTTACACGAATGGTACAACGAGCTAGGGGAGCTAACACGGCGCCTGACGTTCCAGGAAGGGGCGCGGCACTTGATCCTCGCAGGCCCGAAAGAGCGTACCGCGGAGTTCCGCGAGACCCTTCCCCAGGATATCCAGGACCGGGTGGCGGCCGAGGAACCGGTCGCAACCGGGGCCCCTGAAGGTGAAATCCTCAAACGCCTGGAAGGCGTGCGGGAAGAAGCCGAGCAACGCCGCAAAGCCGCGCTGCTCGAAGAAGCGCGTGAGAAAGGCGTTCGCGGCGTCAAGGAAACCATCGAGGCCCTGCAAGAAGGCCGCGTCTATCATCTGCTGGTCCTCTGGAGCCTGGACGGTGAGATCCGGTGGTCCGACGCCGACGCGCTCGCCGTCACCGACATAACCCAGGAGGAATCGCCCTACAGCGGCGAGGAAACCAGGGTCCGTCCCCTCATAGACGTGCTCGTAGACCTAGCCGCCGCCCGCGGAGCCCGTATAGAGTTCGTCGAGGACGAAGAACCGGTCGCCGACACCCCGAACGAAGACCTCGAAAACACCGGCGCCGGTGAGAACCTCGGAGCGACCCTGCGCGAAGAGTTCGACGGCCTGGTCGGCCTGCTCCGCTACTAACGACGGGAGTAGGATATTGTGGAGCAGGATCCCCCCGAACCAGACAACCAGGAAATAGCCACTCCGCTCTCTATCCTGAACGCGCTCGACGAAGAGACTTTGCGCCGTGCCTGGGGAGAGAAGTCACCCGAAGAACGGCGTCGGATCGTCGCAGCCGCTATCGTCTTCGGCGAGCAGTTCGAGAAGCGGATGAAAGAGCATCCTCCAGGTCCGGGTGAAAACGGCGCGCGGCGTTTCCTTATGGCGTTGATGGGAGATGTGATCCAGGAGTTCGCCGACCGCGAAAACATGGGCCGGGACGAGACTACGAGCTTCCTGAGCGACGTAGGCGCCAGAGACTACGTCCTGGAGTTCAACGAAGTCCTCGAAGCCCGCGCCGCGGACGATTCGGGCCGGACGCTGGTCGAAGTCTTCCGGGAAGCGATAGACAGCCGCCGGGAGAAAGCCGTCTGGTCCGGGCATTTCAGCTCCGGCTAAGTGAAACTACCCGGATTTTGGCGGGTCGTCTTTCTTTTCGGACCGCTTTGAGTCGGACTTGTGGGGCTTTTTGTTGCTCAGCCAGTCCCAGTCTTGGGGGCGTTCTAGGGTTCGTCCCGGAAGGTAGACGATCCAGAGCCAAACCAACCCGACGATGCCAATCACCGCCAGGAAACCGAAGAACTGTATTACCTCTGATTCCACCGAAATCCTTTCGAAGTCTTCAGGCCGCTGCCAGGAAGAGATCTTCTGACGACTGCTCGTCGAGTACACCGAGCCGGCTCTCTCGCCGCTGGCGACGGGTCTCTATCGTGCTTCCGACTACCAGCCCGCCGGATATAAGGATGAGGTTCTTGATCACGAACTCTCCCTCGGTGGTGAGCAATAGCGGATTGCCGTCCTGAAACGCCACGTCGGGCTTTATCACCAACACGAGAAACGTACCGGCCATCTGGAGCAGAAAGAACACGAGCGTCGTCCGCAAAGCCTTGCCCGTCAGAAGCCCGAGCCCCACCACTATCTCCCAATAACCCAGGAGCGGTACGAATACCTCCGGCCGGAACCAGTAGACCGTATTCGCCACCAGATCCCCAACCGGGCTGCTCTCGACAACCTTCAGAGCGCCGAACCACACGAACGTCAAGCCCAAGGATAGCCTCAACAACAAGGCGCCATACCGGGAAGTCAACTGTATCGCAGTCTCGTCCAGACTGTCTGCCAACTCCCGGAACCTCTCCACCGGGACGCCATATTTAGTAAGAAGCCCGGTCGCCCGTTCCTCCAACTTCTCCGAAAGCGCCCACACCTTCTCACGTACCCCGGTTCGATCCAAGACCCTACTCTTCTGCTCTTCCAGCCTCCCGGCTAGAGACCTCAAAGTATCCGCGTAACCACTCATCTCTATCCTCCTCGGATCCATAGGAACCGTAACACAATGCTACTTTCTGTAGCAAACGTATTATCAACTGTTACAATCAAAACGGCTGTAAGATGGTTAACGGGCTGACGAGCTGGAAGCACGATACCCGTCCTTTCCTTTTGGCGAGAGGTCAAGAGAAGTAGACAGCAGGTTGTCCATGATTATGACCGGACAGGGGCGCGGACAGTTCACACGCCGGGCTGGCGAGAGAATACCAACCGTGTCAGAGGACGATCAGGCCCATCGGCTCCTTGCCTGTAGAGAGTCGTTTCTGGACATCGAGCGATGCCATCTCAACTACGGCCACCTCGTCCCTTCCGGTCACTGCGACGTAGCCGAAGGCGCTGTCGGGCCGGAAGGAGACGTTGGCGGTACTGCCTCCGACCTCCAGCTTCTTGATTAGTTTGCCGCTTTCAGGTTCGAGAACCGCGATCCAATCCGCCCCGAAGTGAGTGACGAAGTTGTAGCGTCCGTCGGGCGACCAGGCGGTGGTTACGGGCTGGCCGCCGATCTTCTCCGTGTGGAGCTTTTCGAGCGTCTGGGCGTCGAGCACCACGTTGGAGCCTGAGGCGGTCTGCACGTAGACGACCTTACCGTCGGGTGAGACGCGGAGCATCCAGGGTCTGGAGCCCTTTGGAAACTCTACCCGTTTGTTGATTTTGAGCTTTTCGGTGTCGAACATCGCCACCGTGTCCTGATCTCTTTCGGGTACGTAGCCGGACGAACCGTCCGGCGAGAGATCGCAGTCTCACGGATAGGCGCCCGTCTCGATGCGTCCGACCACCTCTCCGGCTTTCGGGTCGACCACCGCCAGGAAGTCGGAGCCGGCGGCGTTGACGAAACCACGCTTGCTGTCCGGGGTGAGCACGAAGCTGTGTCCCGGACCCCCGCCGCCCACGGGGACCTTGTGCGTGATCTCGAAGCTCTCCTGGTCTATGGCGATGGCCCGGACCTCGTTTTGCGGGAAGTCATAGGTCCAGATGCGTTGACCGTCCCAGTAGTGCTGCTCGTTCGAGAGCCAGCGCACTACTGCGTCGGTCGGGCGGCTACCGGTAACTTTGTTGGAGGC
>JBBPZK010000249.1:0-10886 GCA_038199155.1 Rubrobacterales bacterium
CATAACGGCTTCGTGTACGCTGGGGTCAAAGTGTTTCCCGTCGGAAGAGACAAGCGTGAGTCCTTCGTTTTCGAGCAATCCGGCGAGCTGGTCGCGGGTCGCCTGCACTCCGCTGCGGATATCTCCGCCGGATTCGAGGGCTCGTTCCAGGTTATCCAGGACGGGGAGCAACTCGGCAACCAATTTTTCGGAGGCGAGATCCAGCAGACGCGCTCTCTCCCTCTCCTGACGCTTCCTAAAGTTCTCGAACTCGGCCCTGGCACGCCGCAGAGCGTCGAGGTATTCGTCCCGCTCCCCCTCGACGGCCTCCAATTCTTCCTTGAAGAGTTGTACTTCCCGCTCCGCCGTCTCCGGATCTTCTTCAGAAGATCCGGAGACGGGCGCTTGCTCCGTGTCCTCGTCGAAACCATCTCGGAAGGCGGGGTCAGCGAGGGAGCCGGGGTCCATCGGAGAACCCTGGGCCTCTTCTACAGGTTCCATAGGCTCTCGTACCTCTTCTTGCCCGTTCTGTTCTTCTTCGCCGTCCTGAGCCCGTGGGTCCGGCTCGCGGTTCTGCTCTTCGCTGCTCAAAACCTGATTCCCTCCTGTAAGTGAGGCTGGAAGATAGAGGGCCGGAAATCTCTCACCGGCCCGCTGTCTTTCGTCGGGAAAACTTCTCTACTTCGTGTTCTCCTCGTCCTCTTCGTCGACAACCTCGGCGTCCTCTACCAGATCGTCGGGGTCTCCGGCGCCCTCGGCGCTAGCTTCTTGCTGCTGCTGGGCCTGCTGATAGAGCACCTGGGAGAGGCTGTGAGAAGCGTTTACCAGGGCTTCCTGCTTGGTCTTTATCTCCTCCACGTCGTCACCCGCGAGGGCTTCCTTGGTCTCCTTGATAGCCTCCTCGACCTCGTTCTTGGTGGCGACGTCTACTTTGCCGTCCACGTCCTTCAAGGAGCGCTCTATCGAGTAGACGAGGTTGTCGGCGTTGTTTCGAACCTCGGCCTCTTCGCGGCGGCGTTGGTCGTCCTCGGTGTGAGACTCCGCGTCACGGACCATCTGCTCGATCTCCTGGTCCGAGAGACCACTGGAGGCGGTTATCGTGATCCGCTGCTCCTTGCCGGTCCCGAGGTCTTTCGCGCCGACGTTCACGATGCCGTTTGCGTCGATGTCGAAGCTGACCTCGACCTGGGGAACCCCTCGCGGCGCCGGCGGGATGCCGACGAGCTGGAAGTTGCCGATCAACTTGTTGTACGCCGCTATCTCACGCTCGCCCTGATACACCTTGATCTCGACCGAGTTCTGGTTGTCGTCAGCCGTCGTGAAAGTCTCAGCCTTACGTGTAGGTATAGTCGTGGTTCGCACGATCAGCTAGGTCATCACTCCGCCCATTGTCTCGATACCGAGCGAAAGTGGCGTAACGTCGAGCAGCAGCACGTCCTTGACCTCACCCGCGAGAACCCCGGCCTGGATGGCCGCGCCGACGGCGACGACCTCGTCCGGGTTGATGCCTCTATGAGGCTCCTTGCCGGTCAACTCCTTGACCTTGTCCTGGACCGCCGGTATGCGGGTCGAGCCGCCGACGAGTATCACCTGGTCCACCTGACCACTCTGCAGCCCAGAGTCCTCCATCGCCCGGCGCACCGGGCCGGCCGTTGCCTCGACGAGATCCGCCGTCAGGTCGTTGAATTTCGCCCGGCTCAGGGTCAAGTCCATGTGCTTCGGGCCGTTCTGGTCCGCCGTGATAAACGGCAGGTTCAAAGAGGTGCTGGTCGTCGAGGAGAGCTCTTTCTTCGCTTTCTCGGCGGCTTCGACCAGCCTCTGGGTAGCCATCCTGTCCTTGGAGAGGTCTATCCCCTCGGCCTTTTTGAACTCCTGAGCCATCCACTCGACAATCTTCGCGTCGAAGTCGTCGCCGCCGAGGTGGTTGTTGCCGCTGGTTGCCTTGACCTCGAAAACTCCCTCACCGAGCTCCAGGACGGAGACGTCGAAAGTGCCGCCGCCGAGGTCGAAGACGAGGATCGTCTGCTCGTTCTCTTTATCGAGACCGTAGGCGAGCGCCGCGGCCGTCGGCTCGTTGATGATCCGCTTTACGTCCAGACCGGCGATCCTACCGGCGTCCTTGGTGGCCTGACGCTGGGCGTCCTCGAAGTACGCCGGAACCGTCACGACCGCCTCGGTCACCTCTTCGCCCAAGTAGTCCTCCGCGTCCCTCTTCAGCTTCTGGAGGACCATCGCGGAGATCTCCGGCGGCGAATACTGCTTGTCGGCGACCTCCACCCGCAGGTCTCCACCGGAGCCCTGGCTGACCTCGAAACCTACCCGCTCGGCGTCATCCTTGACCTGCTTGTAGCTCTGGCCCATAAAACGCTTGATCGAGTAGATCGTGCGCTCCGGGTTGGTCACCGCTTGACGACGCGCCAACTGCCCGACGAGCCGGTCCCCGCTCTTCCTGTCGAAAGCGACCACCGACGGCGTCGTCCGCTCACCTTCGGAATTGGGGATTACTACCGGGTCACCACCCTCAAGAACGGCCACGCAACTGTTCGTGGTCCCGAGGTCTATGCCAATGCTCTTAGCCATTCAGATGCCTCCTACGACATGCGAGATTATCTAAGCCTCTGTGAGTATAAAATCTAAGTGTGCAACCTTCAAGTCTGAGGTTATGCCACGCGGTATACTGTCGTGACAATTGATAGTCTGGTTTCGAGGGGACTACCTATATAGGGTAAAGTTCTACACGGGCGTCCGAGACGGGAGGGTTTTCGGGAGTTTGGAAGAGATGGTCTTGCTGGTCGATGACGATCCAGCCTTGTTGGAGGTTATGTCCATAGTCCTCGCCTCCGAGGGATACAGGGTATCCACGGCGGAGGATGGGGTCGAGGCGCTCCGGTCGGTAGGTCAGGAGAATTTGGACCTGGTGGTGCTGGACGTGATGTTGCCGCGAATGAGCGGGTTCGAGGTGTTGAAGAAGATCCGGGAGCAGAGCGACGTGCCGGTCGTGATGTTGACGGCAAAGGGCCAGTCGGTTGACAAAGTAGTCGGGCTGGAGCTTGGCGCTGACGACTACATCACCAAGCCCTTCGACACGAAGGAGTTGCTGGCGAGAATCAAGGCGATTCTACGCCGTTTCGGGCGTCAGGACGGGAAGAGCAGGGACGGCATGTTGAGGCTGGGTCCGTTGGAGTTGGATCCGGACGGCTACACCGTCAAACGGGATGGTGAGCCGCTGGAGCTTACGCCGACCGAGTTCAAGATACTCGCGCTCTTGCTCCGTCGTCCGGGTCAAGCATTCACGCGGTCCCAGATCTCCGAGGCCGTCTCTACCGGCTCTCATTACCTGGCGAGCCGCTATATAGACGTTCATATATCCAGGCTGAGGGGTAAAGTCGAGCGTAATCCCTCGAAACCGGAGATAGTACAGACTGTCCCGAGCGTCGGGTACAGGGCCGCTGCCAAGGCCCCGTAAGCGCCTTGTAAGCTCGCGGTGGAGGACACGGAATCTACACGTACAAGAAAAGACGGAGCTTACTTCCGAAACTGACCTTCAGGGCCAGGGTCTTCGCGGCGCTCATCGGCATCTCGGCGGCGACGAGCCTCTTGATCGGCGTGGTCCTCTACTTCTTCGCCGAATCGCGTCTGGTGGCGGGAGAGAGCAACCTCCTGATCGACCGCTCCCAGACCGCAAATACCGGAGCGGGCGACTTCCTCGAAGGCCTGCGCAACCCGGAGGACCAGTCGCTGCCGAAACCGGACTCATACGCGAAAGAGCTCGTCCGCTCGGTGGCGGACCCGACCGGCCTGGGGGTTCTCTATATAGGACCGGATGGAAAGCCGCTGGCGGCCAGGGACGCATATGGAAACTATGTGGACTCTGGGAAGTTCTACGATCAGCTCGGCCTCAATAAAAAGATAATCCGCCGGACGATGGAGTCTTCGCAGGGTTGGATCATCCCGCGTAGCGGTTGGCCGCGGTACGTTACGGCCTGGCCGCTGACCGGAGCCGGTGGAGACGTACACGGCGTCATGGTCTACTCGGCCCAACAGGACGAACTTCGGCGCACCCTCTCCTACCTGCGATACGGGATCATCGGGGCGATAGCGACCAGCGTGCTGCTCGCTGGCCTTGCGAGCCTGTTGCTGACCCGTCAGATCACACGCCCACTGGCGGAGACGAGAGACGCCGCCATAAGGATAGCTTCCGGTGACTACGGTCCCATGCCCATCGAAAACCAGGACGAGTTGGGTGAACTCGCCCGGTCCTTCAACTACATGGCCGAGGAAGTAGAGCGCTACGTCGGTGAAATCCAGGAACAGAAAAGCCGCCTCGAAGCGGTCCTTGAGTCTTCCCCGGAAGCCGTCGTCACCACCGACCTGCAAGAGCGCGTAACGATGGCGAACCCGGCGGCTGCACGCATGCTTGGCATCAGGCCCTCGGACTTCAACCGCCCACTCGCGGAGATAGGGATCTCCGAGGAGATCCTGCAGTGCCTGCGCGAGGCCGCCACGGCAGGCGTCGCCCTCAGAGAGATCGAATCGGAAGGGCAAGTCTACTGGACGTATGCGGCCAGGATGGGACGCGAAGACGCCGTCGGGACAACCGGCATCATACTAGCCGTCCGAAATATAACGGAGCACCGATCGCTGGAAAAGGCGAGGACCGCTTTCGTCTCGGACGTCTCGCACGAGCTTCGCACGCCGCTGACCACCATCCAGAGCGCCGTGGACCTCGTGGAGCGCGCCCGCGACAGGTTGGATCCCCTGGAGCATCGCGCCCTGGAGCTTGCGGATCAGGAACTAAGGCGTATCAGGGGGATGGTCGAGGAGCTTCTCACCCTCTCGCAGATGGACTCGTTGCAGTACGCGCTGGAGGCCGGGCCGACGGATCTCACGGAGGTCGTCCGCAACTCCGTGGAGAGTCTTCAGACAAAGGCCGAGAGGTTCGGCATAGAAGTCAATTTCGAGGGCGGAGACACCGAGCACCAGTGCGTCTGCGACGCCACGAAGCTCTACCAGGTCTTCCTGAACCTCCTGGACAACGCGATCAAATACTCCGACCCCGGCGCCCACGTGGATATCTCGATCGCGGAAGACGACTCCTCGGTTGCGGTGCAGGTCCGGGATACCGGGGTAGGCATCCCGGAAGAAGATATCGGGCATCTCTTCGAGCGTTTCTACCGGGTGAACAAAGACCGCTCCCGAGCGACGGGCGGCAGTGGGCTCGGGCTCGCTATCAGCAAGGAGATAATCGAGCTTCACGGAGGGCAGATCCAGGTAGAGAGCGAAGCCGACGTCGGCTCTACTTTCACCATCGAGCTACCTAAATCCCCTCTCCCCCGCTCCGCAAACTATGCGATGTAACCCGAGCCTGACCAATAACGAATCTCCGAGCTCGTGGTTGAAGCCGGTGGTTTTTCTGATCTTCGCGGCTACGGTCCTGTCTCTCGCAGGATGCGGCGGCCCTGCCCAACAGCTCCCGATCCAACCAGGCTCCTCGGGGCAGAAGGCAAAGAGCTTCGGCCTCGGCCCCGCTGTCCGGCCTCTGAGCTTCGGCCCCGGCGATAAGAGCTCTCCCGTCTGGAGCCCTTCGGGGGACAACGTAGCGTTCGTCATAGACGGTTACGTGGCGGAGAAGTCGCTCGGCTCGCGAGAGTTGCGCCGCCGGACGACCAAGAACTTCGGGGCGGAGCAAGTCGCCTGGCTTCCCTCCAGCGATACGCTGGCCGTCCTTGGGAATGGCCTCTCGGGAAACTCCGCTCCACGGCCTCCGAGCAGCGCGGAGAAAGCGGGCTCCGTCTACTTCACGCGATCCGGCACAGAGCCTCTAAGTATAAAAAAAGCCTCCGGTGGCGATGTCCTGGCGATGAACCAGGGTCCGGGAGGCGAGGGTCTCGTGGTCGCCCTCAAGGAAGGCTCCTCCCACAGCACCGTCGCGCTCATCGACCAACAAGGAAGATTGAAGACATCTTACGAGGCGCGGGTGGATGGTGAGATCACCGGCCTCGCCCTCTCTCCGGGCGGCAAGAACGCGGTCCTCGCGGCCCAGTCCAGACGCCGGTGCAGGCTGTACACTTTCAGCTTCGCGGATGGGACTTTCAGGCGGATCGCCGAACTAAAACCCGACATGGAAGTCCTCGGGGCGCCCCAATGGACCTCGCGCGGCATCTACTACGTAGCCGGTAAACCGGCGAAGACCAGCAGCGGCAAAACACCTCTCTATCACCTGTACCGGACGCCGAACTCCGGTTCGTCCGGGAGTAATCTTGCGCTAGCGCCCAACGTGGGCGAAGACTTTACCACCTCCAGCATACAGACTTCGCCAGACGGCGGGCGGCTCGCCGTGATAGGCCGGAGGAGCTCCGGTTCTTCCGCCAACCTCTATCTACTGAACCTATCCAACGGCTCACTAGAGGCTCTCACCACGAACGAGAACATGGAGATACGGGCTGGTCCGGGAGACCTTGCCTGGTCCTCTGACGGCAAGCGCATAGCCATCGTCGCCCGCGGCACCCTGCAAGGTCCGGAGATCTACTCGGCCCCTGCCAGCGCCCTGCTCAAAGCTTTTTATAACCTTTATGAGGTGTCTGCAGACGCGCAGGGCGGCGGGACCAAGTGAAGAGCTTGCTACTTTGGGTCTCCGGCGCGGCCCTCGCTTTTTTCGTGACCGCGGCTGCCTTTTTGGCTCTGGCCGAATTCGGTAGCAGCCTCTCTGAGAGAAGGCTGCCCCCGGAGGTAGAAAAACCAGGCCCGTCACTATCCATGAATCTCGGGGAGACGCAGTTGGGAAAACTGAAGGATGAGCCGGACCAACAGTTCGTCCTCGGTTTTAGAAACAGGGGAGAAAAGAAGCTCTCGAACATAAGTGTAACGATCAAGGTCTCTTCGGAGGACACTTCCCTCGCTGGATCCCGCTACTACATGCGCACGCTGAAATCTCTTCCACCGGGGAAGTACGCCACAGTGGGCTTACGACTAGACCTATCGCCTTTCAGACGTCCCGCAACTGGAAAGACTAACGCCTACGTCGGCAACCCGGAGACAACCCGTCAGATAATGGAGATCCGGGCGACGACGCCGGACGGCGCCTCGGCGGTCAGGACCGTGATCCTGCCGCCTCCATCTCGGAACGCTCCTCCGTAAACTTAACGAAGACGCCCGGCGTGGGGTCCGGCCTCGTGATAACGGGGAACTTTACCCGGCCCATCAAACTGCGCGCCAACTCCCCAACCTCGACCGCGCTGCCCATATCGACCCGCGCCAGCGTGTAAGGAGTACCCCGCTGCCAGCAATGTTCCACGGGTTTCCATCCACTCTCCAACAGGAACTTCGTATAAACGTACCCAGGCAAGCCGAAGTCACTGGCTATCGCCTCGACGGCCCCGACCCCCCGGTGGCGCAGATCCTTCAACATCCGGACCAGCAGGTGACGGCGGGTACGCTGGTCTCCCTCGATACAAGCCAGGAGCACCGCTTCTTCGCCCAGGGAACCCAAAGGATACAGATCCGCCCGCGGCAAGTGCTCCCGCGGAGCGTAGACCACGAACCCAAGCGTCTCATCCCCCCGACGTATCAGAAACCCGGCGTTTCCCCAACTCTCTCCTACTTCTTCAAACCACTCTTCCACGTCGCTGGAGCCTTCGGTCCAGTGCGACACTACCGCTTCCAACCCTCGCGCCCGGTGGAGGTTGCCGTCTTTTATCTCCTCCACTACCGGCATGAAAGACAGCGGCTTCATCCGCGCTCCGATAGTCCGCCGGCCAGGCTACTCGCCACGGTCGGTCTCATCACTTTCTACGGCATCTCTCTGGCTATTCAGACGCTCCCTGGCTTCACGGATCCTACGTCGAAGCTCTTCCGGGCCGGCTCCCGACTCCCGGCCATGCTCTTCCGGGACCTCGGTCGTCTCGAACGTCACGTCTCGCAATGGAGGATGGGGGGGATCCGGCCTCGGCACGCTTACAGCCGTCCCCACTACAAACTCCTTCTCCGGCTCCGCCCGGCGAGGTCCTCCCTCTCTTGTCTCCGCGAGGCGTTCCCGCATCCGCTCCTGGGTCTCGAAGTAGCTCTCACGGCCCCTCTCGCGGGCTTCTCCAGCCCTATTCACGAGCGAGCCGCGCAGCTCTCTGCCGCTGCGGGGAGCCACCAGTATTCCGACGAGGGCTCCTGCGGCCCCACCCAGCAAAAAAGTTCTCAAGCGCTGTTTGTCCAGCATATTCTCTACCTCCTGCACTCCCGCCTATTCTATACTTTCCGGGGCGGAGGGGCGGACTCTACGTGCTCACGCCCGTGTTGAGCAGCAGCGACGAATCCCGGCCGCGGGTCTTCTCGGCTATTCCAGAAACCCGGTTCGCCACGAAAGCGACAGCCGAGTCAGAGGCCGTTTCGATAGACAGGTTCTCGACGGCAAAGATACCGGTGCGTTCGGCGCTCTCCCGGATGTAGTCGTGGATCTGGCGTATCTCCCGGAAGTGAGAGATATACTCCTCGGCCGGACGGCGCATCGAGGTGCCGAGCGCCCGGACGTGAAAACGGTCCCGGTGTACGTCCTCGTCCGAGAGATAGACGACCAGCGAGCAGACATTCGGGTGATCCCGGAAGCGGTCCAGGATGATCTCCGGCGCAAGGTGGACTCCCTCTATAACCAGGTTCGTCCCCTCCCTCAAACCCCGCTCGACGATTGCCTCGACCCCGACGGAGACCTGCGAGGACTGCGCCCGGAAGCCGTAGAGGACCAGTTCCTCCTCCGCGACCGGCACCCGGATGTCCTCTTTCTTGACCCCGTAAGAACTCTTATGAAGCATCGGGAGCAACGCGGGGCTCACCGCCCTCCGCAAGACCTCCCGGATAGAGTCCGTCCCTATGACACTCTGGATGTTCAGGCGCCGCGCCACGTCCGCCGCCAGCGTGCTCGTCCCGACTCCCGTGGCACCCCCGATTAGTACTATTACGGGCTCAGTGGTCTCGCGCAGCACGCGCCACTTGTCCAGCCGGGAGACGACCAGAGCGTCCATCACCTGGAGTTTGGAGCGGACACGGGCCAGGACTTCTTCTTCCTCGACCACGTAGCGCCGTTCGGCGAGTAATTCGGCGCGCACCTCATTGGCTATCCGGTGGGCGAGATCCGGCTTGGCCCCGGCCTGGGCCAGCGTTTGCGCCAGAATGCCTCGGGAGAAAGGCGTCTCCCGTCCTCCCTTGACTACCGTGACCTCGTGCTCGCTCATGTCACCCTCCAGGAGAGAAGGACAAGTCAGTCTCCGAGGATGCGGAGCCCTCCGTACTTTCTCCCGCGCCGCTTCCTGATCCGGTAGAAGAAGAATAGCAGGAACGCCACCAGAAGCAACGGCACCAGAGGCACGAACACCGCAAGAACCCCTCCAACGAGCGCGAGCAAATCTTCCAAACCACTCAAAAACGAAGCGGAAACCCCAGGCGCCGGGGTCTTCGAGGAAGGCCGGAGGATAGCCTTGAGTATCGAAACGGCGCCCGCGACGACCCCACCAGCGATGAGCCAGGGAATCGCGGCGGCGCCAAGCCCGAGCCCCACCGCCGCCGCGAAGAGCAACGCGCCGGCCAACACTCGCACCGGCGTCTGAACGTAGTCCAGTGTGGAGTCGAGTGCTTTGACCTTGTCCAGGCCACCCTCGACTATCGCCAGGAAGACCAGGACACCCACGATCACCCAACCATCCACCTGGCTGAAGAGCCCCGAAAGCCCGAAGAGCCCGAGCAGTCCGAAGATTCCAACGAGCGCGAGCGGCACGTAGGCCCGCAACCCGGCTACAGCCGAGAGGCCTATTCCGATACCCGCCGCGAGTAAAATTTCCATCCGCGCATTATAACGCAACCCGCCTTTTTTCCAGTCAAATCCACCCCCGCCTCTAGGCTATACTTGCCTGAGATCAAGGTCGTAGAAAGCATTTCAAGAGTCTGGAGGATTTCGTGTCGCGAACCGTCAGCATGGAAGAGATAGTAGCCTTCTGCAAGAGTCGGGGCTTCGTGTACCAGAGTTCGGAGATCTACGGCGGCATCCGCTCCTCCTACGACTACGGTCCTCTCGGCGTCGAGATGAAGCGAAACATAAAAGACGAGTGGTGGCGCAGCATGGTCCACACGCGCAGCGACGTGGTAGGACTCGACGCGGCCATCATCATGCACCCCAAGGTGTGGGAAGCATCCGGGCATACGGCGACGTTCAACGACATGCTCGTCGAGAGCCGTACCAGCGGGCGACGCTTTCGGGCGGACCACCTTATAGAAGACGCTACGGGACAGGACGTGGAAGGGTTATCTGCCGAAGAAATCTCTGAGATCATCCAGACCGACGACCGCATAAAAGACCCGTTGGACGGCGGCCGCGACTTCGCCCCGGTGCGCCCCTTCAACCTGATGTTCGAGACTTATACAGGTCCGGTGAAGAGCCCGGAGAACCTGGCTTATCTGAGACCGGAGACGGCGCAGGGGATATTCGCGAACTTCAAGAACGTGTTGCAGACCAGCCGGGTAAAGGTTCCGTTCGGGATCGCCCAGATCGGCAAGTCTTTCAGGAATGAGATCACACCAGGCAACTTTATCTTCCGTACCCGCGAGTTCGAGCAGATGGAGATGGAGTTCTTCGTCGAACCCGGCACGGACGCCGAATGGTTCGAATACTGGCTCCAGGAGCGTTGGAGCTGGTATCTCAACCTCGGCCTCAACGAATCCAACCTCCGCCATTTCGAGCACCCGCCCGAGAAGCGTTCCCACTACTCCAAACGGACCGTGGATATCGAGTACAACTACCCGTTCGCCGGCTGGTCGGAGCTCGAAGGCGTCGCCAACCGTTCCGACTACGACCTAAAACAGCACGCCGCCTACTCCGGCGAGAACCTGACCTACTTCGACCAGTCAACCAATGAGAGCTACGTTCCCTA
>JBBPZK010000250.1:0-7925 GCA_038199155.1 Rubrobacterales bacterium
AGCCAAGCCAGTTTAGAGATGGCAGCCCGATGAGACCGAGCAGGTAGTTGAGCACCCCGTTTGGCGTCATCATCACCCGCCACATTATCGTGGCGATCACGGGCGGCATCAGGAGCGGCAGGACTATGAGCGCCCGGAATACTCTCGTATAGGCCGCATCACGCATCAATAGCAGCGCCACGGCGAAACCAAGTATGGTCTGTACGATCACAGCGCCCGCCGCGTACAGAATCGTTATGAGGATCGCGTGCAGACCTTCCCCACCCCCAGTGAAGTTCCGGACGTAGTTTGTGAGCCCTATAAATTTCGGCGCCAGTCCCAGCGTGAGGTCGTAGTTGGTGAGACTCCACCATATCCCGGTGAAGAAGGGATAGAGGATAGCCAGAACGAGGGCTACTCCGGGGAGGATGAGCAGGTACGGCAGCAGGCGGCGCGCCGTTCTCGAGGTTTTCAGGGAAGCTTTCATGCCACTCTAGCCCTTCATGGAACTGATGGTGCTCTTGATGTCTTTCTGGGCTGAGGCAAGAGCTTCCTCCGCCGAACTTTTGCCCAGGACCACTGCCTGCAAGGCGGTTGCCCATCTATCGGCCATGTCCGGGAACTTGGGCGAGGCGATGAAGCGCCACTTTGCATAGTCCTTGGCGATCTTCTTCCACACTTCGTTGTAGGTACCCCACTTGGCCGTGTACTGGGTCATGGTCTGGGAGTTTGCCACCGAGCTTCGGGTGGGGTTGATGTTCCCGGCAGTGACGCTATTCTGCAATACCTTCTTTGAAGTAGCCCACTGCAAGAAGAGCCAACTGGCAACCTTGTTCTTGGAGGCCGCTGACATGCCGAGCGACCACAGCCAGATGTTCGAGGCTCGTCCGGACGGTCCTTTGGGTGGCAGGGCATAGTGGACCTTACCTACCACGCTGCTTGACTTAGGGTCTTCGAAGATCGCCGACATGTGATCGGCGTCTATGAAGAATGCGGCATTTCCAGCAGCATAGTCATTCTGAGCCTCGTACCAGGTGTAGGACCCCACGCCCCGCGGAGCTACGCTCATCAGGTCGGCCCACTTCTTGGTTGCCTCAACGGACTTGGGTGCCGTGAGCTCGACCTTCCCGTCAGGCGTTATACCGGGAGCGCCGTAGCCAAAGTACACGGTGCTATAGCCGCTCGTAATGGTCGGCCAGGTGCCATCCCCGCGGGCGACGAAGCCGGAGACTTTCTTCCCTCCGAAGCTCTTGCCATCCACTTTCTTCACGGCGGAGATCAACTCGTCCACGGTCTCCGGTGCCTTCATGTTCATCTCTTGTAGGATGTCCTTGCGGCAGAAGAGACAGTAACTCTCTCCGTTGACCGGCAAGGCCCACAAGGGTCCGGTTCCGGGTTTTCCTATCGCGGATTTCTTCCAGCGGTTCGCGTCGATCGCCCCGGAAAAGAAGTCTTTGAAATCCCAGGATTTCTCCGTCAGTGAATCGTTCTTTAGGTACGAATCGAGAGGCTCTATGTAACCTGGAGCAGCCCACTGCCAGTCGGTTGCGGGTCCGGTCATAAACGCGTCGTAGTTTCCGGTGCGGCTGGACAGATCGGTCTGGAGCTTCTCGCGCTGCTGCTCCTCCGGCAGTACATCGCGCTTGACTTTTATGCCGGTCAACTTCGTGAATTCCGGGAGTTGCTTGACGAGCGAGTCCGTGTACTGATGCTGGACGAGAGCGAGAGTGATAGTAGCACCCTTTGCCCGCTTCCATGAGAAGGGGCCTTTGGCCTTGTCGGCTTCGTTGGATCCGTCGTTGTTGGCTTTGTTTGCGACACCGCAGGCGCCCAGACTCAGCATCGCGGCTCCTGCCCCCGCTCCGATCAGGAAGCCTCGCCGATCTATCTTCCGCCCTCCCAAGTTCGTTTCCTTCATCTTCTCTCCTTTCCCTAGGCCGCCTCGGCTAATTGGAGACAGCTAATGGCCGTTTCTTCGTCCGTAACCAACGCGTTGATCAGACCGGCTCGCGCGGCTGCCACCATCGCCGCGACCTTCTCGGTGCCGCTTGCTACCCCGATCGTCAACGGAGTCCTCTTTAACTGGTCCGAACCGACGGTTATGAGCCTGGCTTCATGCTCTTCCCCTAGAGCATGGCCCTCGGCGTCGAAGTAGTGGGAGCAGACGTCTCCCACCGCCGTATGCATCATGAACTCGTCTTTCAGATAGTCTGCTATGTAAGAGTGGCGGTAGCCAGGATTCAGCCGTTTGCCTATACCCACCACTACGACATCCAGCTTTCTCCAGGCTTCGACGACTGAGCCAACAGAAGGCTCGGTGAGGAGCGCGTCGCGGAACTGCGTGTTGGCGACCATGGCGGGTGCGTGCAACAGGCACGGCTGACTACCCAGCGCATTAGCAACGCGGCGTACCATCTCGTTGATTTGGAAGATCTCAAGGGACTGTCCCGAGCCACCGATCAACGGCACGACCTTCGTCGACCCACCCAAGAATAGATCAGTGCGTTCAAGTGCTTTGACGAGCGCGAGAATCGCCCTGCCCCATCCCAAACCCACGTACCCGATCTGTGGCAAGATGGATAAGCGTTCCTTCAAAAATTGAATCGTACCCTGTGCCAGCAAAATCTCGCGAGTGTTGGCGCTTTTTGGAGCCCCTGGTACAACCGCCGCCGCCTCTAACCCCAGTGTGTCCACGAAAGCAGACTGAAGATGAAGATCGCGTTGGTTGGGCCTGCGTACGGCTATGCTCACTATTCCTTCCTCGTAGGCTCGACTCAAGAGCTTGGAAACCGTGGGACGCGAGACCTCCATCTTTTGCGCAACCTCACCCTGGGTGAGCTTCACCTCATAGTAGAGGTGCGCCGCCACGTAAGCATCCATTATTTCTTTTTCCCTCACCACGACCATAACTTTACAATCGTGCGTAATTATTGTCAAGTGAAAGATAAGCGGGTAAACTCTGTGAAGGGAAAGTCAGAAACATTTTGTGGAGGGCCGCTTGCTGGAGAGCATGGGATGAAACAGGCGTTGGACATAGAGAAGCCGGAGGCGCTAGAAGACTACCTGCGAAGGTCGGGCCGGGTCAGTAACAACGAGCGGGTCGGAGTGCATACGCTCGCTGGTGGCGTTTCCAACCGTACGGTGCTGGTGGAGCTTTCGGGAAGCGAATCTTCAAGGGGCGAGTCTTGGGTCTTGAAGCAGGCTCTGGATAAGCTGCGCGTAGAGGTAGACTGGTTCAGCGACCCTGAGCGAGTTCATCGGGAGGCGCTCGGGTTGCGCTGGTTGGGGGAGTTGGCTCCTGAGGGGACTATCACGCCTTTGATCTTCGAGGACTACGAACATCATCTACTAGCTATGAGAGCAGTGCCCGAGCCGCACGAGAACTGGAAGGTGATGTTACTTGAGGGTGGTTTGGAACGAAACCACGTCGAGCAGTTCGGGAGACTTCTGGCTTGTATCCACCGCAACGCTTCCGACCGGCGTGACGAGCTCGCGGAGGTTTTTGAAGATCGTTCGTTCTTCGAGTCACTGAGGCTGGAGCCTTACTATGGTTACACCGCCGGTAAGGTGCCAGAGGCGGCGAACTTCCTCAGCGAGCTCATTGAGGAGACCCGAGCCCACCGTGAAACGCTGGTTCACGGTGACTATAGTCCCAAGAATATACTGATCCACGACGACAGACTCATACTACTCGACCATGAGGTCATCCACTATGGGGATCCGGCCTTCGATCTGGGTTTCTCCCTCACTCACTTTCTGAGTAAGGCCCACCATTTACCAGAGAAGCGCTGTGCCTTTGTGGAGGCGGCGCGACTCTACTGGTCGGTGTACCGGGAGGAGGTCGGGTATCTTTCGTGGACCCAAGACCTGGAGGAGCGGGCGGTGCGCCACACATTGGGATGCCTGCTCGCGCGCGTCGCCGGACGTTCGCCATTGGAGTATTTGGACGAGGGAGAACTCGCACGCCAGAAGGAGGCGGTGATCTCGCTCATGCACGATCCGCCTGAAAGCGTACCGGTGTTGATCGAAAACTTCGCCGGGAGGTTGTAGGGTCTTGCCGAAGGTACAGCGACTGGGTGGCTTAGAGATACTGGATAGCCGCGGCCGTCCGACCGTGAAAGCGGTCTGCGAACTGGAAGGCGGTGCCGTTGGTTCCGCTTCGGTACCCTCCGGCGCCTCTACTGGTGCCGCAGAGGCGCTGGAGCTCAGGGACGGAGATCCGGAGCGATACGGAGGTCTCGGCTGCCGCCAAGCCGTCGCGAACATCGGAAGCACTATGAGCGAAGCTCTTTCCGGGCGGTTCTTCGATAATCAGGGTGAACTCGACCGGGCGATGATCGAGTTAGATGGAACACCCAACAAGTCTCGGCTCGGGGCTAACGCTATCCTGGCCGTCTCTGTTGCGTTTGCCAGGGCATGCGCGGCCGAGCGTGGGATGCCGCTCTACCGGCACTTGGCCGACTTGGTCGAACATACGCCCGACGCGCTGCCCCGTCCGACGATAAACCTCTTCTCCGGTGGCAAGCACGCGGGCGGGCAAATCCCGATACAGGACGTTTTGGTGGTCCCGCTCTCGGCGCGGACGATGGACGAGGCCCTCGCCGCAACCTACGCTGTGTATCAGGCTGCGGCCAAGCTCGCCAAAGACCGCTACGGTATGCGGCCTCTAACAGCCGACGAGGGAGGGCTCGCCCCCCCGTTTGTCAACGCTGAAGGGATGCTCGGGACGGCCGTGCAGGCAATAGAATTAGCCGGCTTCGACCCTGGTTGCGACATCTCTCTTGCCCTGGACGTGGCCGCAAGCCACTTCTACCGGGACGGCTTCTATTACCTTGAAGACGATGCGCCACTTGACGGTATGGAGATGATCGAGCATCTCGCCTGCTGGCTCGGAGACTATCCCATCGTAAGCATTGAGGATGGTCTGGCGGAAGACGACTGGGAGCATTGGCCGGAGCTTCGCGCCCGTGTAGATGGGCACGCTCTGGTCCTCGGCGATGACCTATTGTGTACGAACCCGGTACGTATACGCCAGGCGATTGAAAGGAGTGCGGCTGATGCGTTGTTACTGAAGGTTAACCAGATCGGCACTATAACCGAGTCGGCCGAGGCTCTCCAGATGGCGAGGAACGCCGATTGGAATGTCACGGTCAGTGCGCGTAGCGGGGAGACAGAGGACAATTGGCTGGCGGACCTGGCTGTTGGGTGGGCGGCGGAGCAGATAAAGATTGGCTCAATCACACAGTCGGAACGGCTGGCTAAGTACAATCGGCTTCTAGCTGTCGAGGCGGAGACGGATCTGAGGCTTGCGGATTGGCCGTCCGAGTAAAGAGGGCTAGGTTTCAACCCTTGCCCCCGAAGAAGGTCTCCCAGGGCATGTCCAGCGGCTCGTCCAGGGCTACCACGGCGTACAGGTGGCGCATCAGGGGGAAGGCTTCTTCCGACACGACATCGCGTTCCGCCAGCTTCGGCAGGGCACCGCCGATCACCCTGATGGCCGCAACACCTTCGAGGGTTACGCCTTTCATCTTGTCGTTTTGGACCTCTGAGAACGGCACGCCCGCCCCGGCGAACCGTCCCGCCTTTACGTTGCGCCCGCCCATGCTGGTGACGAACATGTCCCCGACGCCGGGCAAGCCGTAGGGCGTCTCCTGGTTTCCGCCGAGCAGCTCCATCCACTGCCCCAGCTCGCGCGTCGCCTGCCCGAAGAGCGCCGCCCCGTAGTTGTAGTTGCGGTATTTGTCTTCGGAGAGGCCCTCGCGGTCCAGTATGCCGTCCATGAAACCGGCCCCGAAGGCGTAGCAGTTCTTGATGGCCGCGCACACCTCGACACCGACGAAGTCGTGGCTACGCCAGACATGGTAGTAGTCGGTTCGAAAGAGCGCGGTCAGTTCTTCCAGGACGCTTGCATCCAGGCCCGTGAAGACCACGCAACTCTCCCTGCGCACGGCGACCTCACCGGCGATAGACGGGCCGGCTATCGCGGACCACGTCACCTGATCCCTTAACTCCTGCGGCACTTCCTCCGCCAGTACCTCCGGCAGAATTCTCAGGTCTCCGTCCTCGGAAGCTTCCATGCCCTTGGCGATTGAGATGACGTGCATCCCCGGTTTCAGTAGGGAGGCTAGTTGCTCGCCCGCCCAGTGCACCCCGAAGGAGTTGACCCCGCTCATCGCCACGTCCGCGTCCGCGAACGCCTCCTCCGCCTCCTCCAAATGGTACGCTCGAACTGTTTCTGGGAGTTCGAGTTCGAGGCCGGGATGGACGCCATTCTCCTTGATGCTGTCTATGATGTCGCGGTCGAGGTGGGTACCGACCAGCCGTACCTCGTGGCCGTTATCCGAGAGAGGGAAAGAGAGCGCCGTAGCCATTATCCCCGATCCCAAAACGCTTATCGTGGTCATCGTTTCGCCTCCTGTAGGCTTGGTTGGATACTGTTAATCATCTTGAAGTTTCAAGGCGTTCTCCATCGCCGGGAAGAGAGGAGCCAGCCGCGGGTAGAGTTCGCTATAGACGTCGGTGTAGATCCGATCGTACAGGGCGGTCCTCTTTTCGTCGGGCTCGAACGTATCGCCCGCGCCGGACATCCCGGAAGCCGCCTCGCGGATGTCGTCGTAGAAACCGGCGGCCGCAGCCGCGAACATCGCAGCGCCCAGGCACGTCGTCTCGACCTCCCGGCAGACGGTCACGGGACGCTTGGTGATGTCCGCGACTACCTGGCAGAACAGCGGGCTGCGAGAGCCGCCGCCCATCGCCAGGAAACGCTCGACTTTCTGCCCGGTCCCTTCCTCCAGACCGCTGGTCCCGAGACGCTGCTCGAACGCCAACCCTTCGAGGACCGCCCGGTAAACGTGCGCCTTTTTGTGACGGCCCCGGAAGCCGAACATGACGCCGCTCGCCTGCGAGTCCCAGTAGGGCGTCGAGGCCGTGTTCCAGTAAGGGAGCAGCAGCAGACCCTCCGATCCGGGAGGGACCTGGCGCGCCGCGGTTTCCATGATCTCCTCTTCCGTTAGGTCCAAGCCAAGCTCGTCGGCTTTGATCCCCCCGAAGTTCTCCACGAACCAGCTTATGGTATAGGTCCCGCCCCGCAGTAGCGTCTCCAGCGTGTAGGTCCCCGGAACGGGACCGGCGAGCGTGCGGAACGCACGCTCCCAGACGTAATCCTCGCTGTAAGTGCCGGAAACGACCGCCGTCCCGAGGTTCAGATAGGCCAGTCCGGGTTCCGTGACGTTCGCGCCGAGCCCCGCCGCCTGTCCGTCACCCGCTCCCGCCACCACCGGAAGCCCTGCGGGGAGGCCGATCTCCTTCGCCACCTCTTTTGTCAGCTTGCCGACGACGGCGCCCGGAGGACAAAGCTCCGGTAGCTGCTCCCGGCTTACACCAACCCCGTCCAGGACTTCGTCAGACCAGTCGAAGCTCCGCATGTCCAGGAGGCCCATCGGGTCGGCGCAGGCCCAACTCGTGCGCCACTCTCCCGTCAGATGGTGAACGAGGAAAGCGTGAACGTCGGAAACCCTGGCCGTGCGCTCGAATAGGTCCGGCTCGTTATCTCGCAGCCAGTGGAGTTTGTACAGCGCGGGCGTGGTGCTGGGCGGCTTGCCGGTGATCTCATGTATCCGCTCCGAACCGTACTTCTCCACCTCCTCGCCTGCCCGCGAGTCTAACCACAGTATGGCGGCCCTGAGCGGTCGGTCGTCTTCACCGAGACAGACGAAGCTCTCCCTCTGGTGGGTAAGACCGATGGCCCGGACCCGTTTCGGGTCCACCTTCGAGGCAACCTCCCGCAGCGCGTCCCTTGTAGATCTCCACCAGTCTTCCGCGTCCTGCTCGTGCCATCCTGGACGCGGCATCGCGAGCGGAAAAGTCGCCCGTCCTTCAGCCACTGAGTTCCCCTCCAGGTCCCAGACGACCGCCTTCGTCGCGGTGGTGGAAGAGTCAACGCCTAT